>JBEAPQ010000252.1:0-23371 GCA_041164325.1 Planctomycetota bacterium
GCGGACCACGAAGCGGGCCGGGATGACACGGAAGTCGCCGCGCGGGTCGGGGTCGTTCGGGTCGCCGATGATCTCGAGCAGCTGGATCGCCTCGGTGTTGCGCACACCGACGACCTGCTCGTCACCCGCCGCACCGCGCTCGACGACGTAGAAGAAGTCGTCGGTGATCCCCAGGGACTGCGAGAAGTTCAGCTGCAGCGCGACGTTGCGCGGCACGACCGAGAACGGTCGCTGCGTGACGTCATCGCCGAAGCGGGCCGCCGTCACTTCCTTCAACCTCGCGCCGAGCCCCACGTAGCCCGCATCGAATTCCGCCGAGCCGATCTCGCGCGTGATCAGGACCCGGGGCTGGAGGTTGTCGGGGTTCGCGCTGAGGAAGTCGTAGAGGATCTCCTCGTCGCGCTTGGTCGAGCTCGGCGGTCGCTCGTCCTGGATGTCGGGGCCGATCAGCACGTCCCGCTCGAACAGGGCGATCTCGACGATCTCATCCACGGTCCGGAGGCCGTAGACATCCACCAGGCGACCGTAGGAGACCGAGAGCAGCTGGGCGTTGCCCGTGTTGCCGCCCCCACCTCCACCGCCGCCCGTTCCGCCGCCGCCGCCACCACCGCCCGAACAGGACGGCAACATGGCGATTCCTGCGGCCAGAACGGCACCGGCCGAGGCCTTCGCGATCGTCCGCAGCAGGGGTTGCCTGCGCGCGGTTCGCGCCAGCGGGCAAACCGCCCTAGCTGCGCGACGCGAAACGGGTTGAGACTGCAGATTCGACATGGATCGGGGACCTGTGGTCTGGGTTGGGCCTCAGTCTGGACAGACCGTGGGAAGGGTCGGTCCAGAAAGGGGCCGCTGCGCGGGGCGAGAACCTAACCGACGGAAGCCTCGGACTGTAGCGAAGAATCCATCCGGTCGAGGGCTTCGCGCACCGACACGGCTCAGCGCAGGAGCTCCAACAATCGTGCCACGACCTCACTGACGCCCCGCAGAACCACAACCACCGGCGCGGCCCACGCTTGTGGCAAGAACCGCGGCGAGCCCGTGCACCACGGACAGCTTCCGCGTGCGGTTCCGCTCGCCCACGCGATCCAGACCGCGCCCATCGGGACGAGGACCCCTACCCCAACGGCTCCGGAGACCACGCGGCGGGCAACGCCCCTCATCCCAGGGCGCCCGCGAGGCGCCTCCGACTTCCGCCCAGGATGCAGCGCGGGAAAGGAGCTCGACGATCGGCTGGAGGCTGTGACCGAGTCAGCCCACAGCCACCGAGCTGCTGGTTCGGCGAAGGCTGTCGCCGCGCGGTGGTGACTCCATCGGGTCACAGCTCCCCGGCGGCCCCGGCGACCCCGGAACGGCAAGACCGAGGGCGCGCGAGAGCAGACCCGGGTCGGGTGCCGCCGGATCAGGCGCCGTCGTGGAATCCGGCGGCCTTCGCCTGCTCTTCACTCTCGAAGTAGACCCGGTGCTCCGGCTTGATCCGCCGGGCGAGCGGCGCGTCGTGCCGGTGGAAACGCTGGGTGGTCCCACTCCCGACGAAGGGCGCGTCCATTTCCTGCCCGCAGAAACCGCAGGCGAGACGAGGCGGCCACTCGACCACCACCCGGAAGTCCCCGACGAGGTAGTGGGTCCCCTCGCCGTTCGTCACACAACGCTCGTTGCGACAGCGGATTCCGGCTGCTGGGAACCGCAGACCCGGGTCCGTCGACGAGAACGC
Organism: Planctomycetota bacterium; assembly: GCA_041164325.1. Classification (GTDB taxonomy): domain Bacteria; phylum Planctomycetota; class UBA1135; order UBA1135; family UBA2386; genus JAQCBR01. The sequence goes on from JBEAPQ010000252.1 coordinate 1,709, forward strand.
GGGCGGCTCGGCGTCGAGCTCGATCGCCCCGAGCTGGAAGGCCATCAGCGCCATCCGGATCGGAACCCCGAGGCCCGCCTGCTGGAAGTAGACCGAGCGTGGATCGTCATCGATCTCGTAGGCGATCTCATCGATACGCGGCAGCGCATGCATGATGCGGGCATCGCGCATGAGCTCAGCCTTCATCGAATCCTTCGAGATGCGCGGGTAGCCGATCGTCGACTCGCCCCGGTGCCGCTCCCGCTGGGCGCGCGTCATGTAGATCGCGTCGATGCGCTCGACCTCGACCGCATCGAGACGGGTGAACAGGGCCAGCTGGTGCGGACGGCTGGCGGTCAGGTAGGCCGCCGAGTTCTCGACGGCGATGCCGGGCAGCTCCCCCACCGACGCAACGGCGGCCTGGACGCCGAAGTCGCGACGGAGCCGTTCGAGGACGTGGGTCGGCATCTCGAACCCCGGATAGGGGATCGTCACGATGTTGGCCTTGAAGCGCGCCAGTGCGTAGGCGAACGAGTGCACCGTCCGCGAGTAGCGCAGGTCGCCGCAGAGCACGACGTCGAGGCCTTCGAGCGCACCCTTCTCGCGCCAGAGGGTGTAGAGATCGCAGAGCGTCTGCGTCGGGTGCTCGTGCGCACCGTCCCCGCCGTTGATGACCGGCACGCGCGCATACTGGGCCGCCACCCGCGCCGCGCCGTCCTGCGGGTGCCGCACGACGACGATGTCGGCGTAGCTCCCGCCGACGACGCGCACCGTGTCGGCGAGCGACTCACCCTTCGCGAAGCTGGTCGTCGCCGGGTCAGCCGCCGAGATCACGCCGCCGCCGAGCCGCAGCATTGCCGATTCGAAGCTGAGCCGCGTGCGCGTGCTCGGCTCCATGAACAGCGTCGCCATGATCGACCCGCGGCACAGGTGCGACCACGCGCGTAGGTCTGCCCGGAACTCGTCGGCGTGCCGGAACAGAGCCATGATCTCCGCGGAGGAGAGATCGTCGATCGAGACAAGATCCCGCTTCGAGGGCTTCTGCATCCAGGGCGGGGAGTCTAGCGCGCGACGGCGGGAACGCCTCCATTCACGACCGGAATCCCGCGACCAGCTGCTCCAGCGCGCGGGACTCGGAAGCGGTGAGCGCCGCAGGCCCACCCACACCCTGGGACGGAGCGATCGGCAAGCCACGGACTTCGCGCAGCGCCTCGCCGACCGCAGTCCGGACGGAAGCTGCATCCGAAGCCTCGAGGCACGACACCGCGACGAGCGGCACTCGGGACGGCGCTTCCCACGGTGCCTGGCCCAGATCCCCCTTCGTCCGGACCCAGAGGTCCGCGCGCGCGCCGAGCTCGGCTTCGACGGCGCCGAGGGGCTCCGATCCGTCGACGACCAGCACCACGAGCCCCCCGTCGAGCGCGTCCCGGGTGCGCTGCTGGGCCTCCGCGTCGAGTGCGTCGACCTCTGCACCGAGCCCTGCTGTGTCGACGAGACGATACGGATAGCCGGCCAGGACGACGGTCTCCCGCACCTGGTCCCGGGTCAGTCCGGGCGTCGCACCGGTGAGCACCCGTTCACGGAACGCCAGCCGGTTGAGAAGCGTGGACTTGCCGGCGTTCTGCCGACCGACCAGGACGCAGGGAGCCGCCTCGACGAGGGCGCGCGCGACCCGCGACCGGGCGCGCGCGGCGTCGATGGCCGCCGCACGCGCGGTGCCGGACATCGCATCGAGTCGCGAACGGAGCGCAGCGAACCCGCCGCACGCCCGCTGCTCCAGGGCCAGCGCGAGCTGGTTCGGGTGCAGCGCCTCGCGCAAGAGCCGAGACGCCGGATCGCCGTCGCCGGAGCCGTCGAACCCTCCGACAGCGGCCTCCACGGCCGCCAGCACGCCACGGGAGCCGTGCAGGTGCAGCTCGATCGACTCCCCTCCGGGGGGCTCGACGCGGAGCGCTCGATCCACCACGGTGCCGTCGGCCCCGCGCACGCGGACGAGCCGGACCGGTCCACCCCCGGCATCCTCGAGGATGGCCGCCAGGGCGACGTGGCGGTCGGGCCCGGTCACCTCGACCACCGCCACGCCACCGACCCCGGGCGGGGTCAGGAGCGTGAAGCGTGCTGCGCGTCCAGCCACGCGAGACCCTCGTGGATCAGGTCGGGCACGTGGACGAACCCACGGCCACCGAGTTCCAGGAACGCCCCGGCTTCCCCGCCGGTCAGCACGCGGACCGCATCGCCGAGGCCCGCGATCCCGGCCAGCTCGTGCGACACGGACTCGACCATCCGGACGAACCCGAGGCCGATCCCGATCCGCACGGCATCCTGCGTCGTCACCGCGGGAATGCCTTCCGGCGCGACACCGTCGAAGCGCGGCAGACCCGGCGCCCGGCCCGCGAGCCCAACCGCCATCGTGGTCAGCCCAGCACCGATCGAGCCGCCCAGGAAGACCCCGTCCGCGCGCACGAGGTTGCAGGTCCAGGCCGTGCCGCAGTCGACCACGACCGCGTCCCCGAACCGTTGCCACGCGGCGACCGCTCCCACCCAGCGATCCGATCCCAGAGTTGCGGGCTCGGGGTAGCTGAGACGAAGCGGGCAGCCCAGCTCGACGCCCGCGACCCGGAAGGGCGTGCCCTCCCGTTCGAACCGCGCGCGGAGCTCATCCAGACCACCCGGCACGACGGTGACCGCCGCCACGCGATCGGGGGCCTCTCCAGCCAGGAACCCATCCAGTGCGGCCTCGTCGGTCAGGCGCGCGCGACGCGTCCCGAGAGGCCCCAGGAGCCGACAGTCGAGCGTCGAGTTGCCGCGGTCGATGGTCAGCAGCCGCCTCGCGACGGAGGCGGAAACAGCACCGCAAGCCTGCTCGGTCACCGTCGAGACCCCGCGGGAAGGTGGATCATCCGAGGGCGCCAGAGCCGCGCGACGGAACGCGTCACCGATCGTTCGGCATCACGTAGCTGCGCGTCACGGTCTGTCCGGTCGGAGTCAGGAACTGCCCCTCGAACGAACGCACGCCGCGCTTGTAGAGCTGCTTGCCGACCCGGATCGCATCTGTCTTGCCGCTGACCGGCTGCCCGTTCAGAGAGATCAGGATCTCGCCTTCACGGACGCCGAAACGGTCGTAGCCCGGTGCCAGCTTCGTGATGCGCACGCCGCGGGTCGAGCCGCTGCGGCTGCGGTAGTCGGCCGTGCCGATATCCTGGTTGAAGACCCGCTCCGGATCGTCGCGGAACAGGGTCTGATCCTGCGAGCCGATGTGGAACTCGTTGGCGCCGACCTCGGTCGTGCGCTCGCTCGCGACCCAGCCGCTCGGGTTGGCGGGCTCGACGGCATCGGACCCGGCACGCACCTCGTTCGGCGACGTCTCCACACCCAGCCCCTCCGCCAACTTGCGGAGCACATCCTGGGGCAGCTCGAGCGCTTCCGGATAGAGCAGCTCTTCCTTGCGCTCGGCGACCGGGACCTTCGGGTCTTCCCGGACGAAGACCGCGTGGTCCGGCTCGACGCGCACGAGACGGATGTTCTCGAACGGCTTCCACAGCACGTCTTCGAGGGCCATGTGGTGGACGGGCCCCAGGCTGTCACCGTAGCTCGGCATCCGCGGCTGCCGGGTCGGGCGCCCCGGCACCGCATCAGCGCCCGCGCCAGCAGGCGCAGCCGTGAGATCGGCGGGCACCTCGACGTTCGCCGACGGCTTGTAGCGGACCACGATGCGGGACTGGCCACCCGCAGCCACGACCGCCGTCAGCACGAAGATGTCCTCGAGCGGCGTCTTCGGAACGACGACCTCCACCTCGGGGACGTCCTGGACGACCTCCTGCGACGGCGGCGGAGGCGGCAGCGCGCCGTTGAAGTTCGCGTCCCGCAGCGCATCCCAGAACGCCCGGTTGGACGCGTAGTCGGGACCGACCGAGACCTTCCCAGCGCTCTCGGCACCTTGGGCCAGCTTCGCGAGGAACCGATCGCGGTTCGCCTCCCGCTCCGCCTTGCGCTGGGCTTCGTCCTTACCCTCGACGACGAGGGCCTGGTAGAACTGCCAGCCGCTGCCTGCGAGCAGGCCGAGGATGGCGACGTGGAGCAGCAGGTGGATCGGGAGCCTGGTCATCGGCGGGCTCGGAGTCTAGCGCGGCGTGCGGTCCGGCGCAGCGGAATGGCAGCGTCCTTCGACGCGGCTGACCCCCGGGATCTTCCCAGGGTCAGCGCATCCCGCACCGCAAAATCCCGGGCTTCCGGGCGCCGCCCCCTCCGAGGAGCCCGCGCGACCCATCACAGGGAGCGGCGCAGACCGGTCGGCGCGAGGTCGGCCATCGTCGTCTTCCCCCCCTGCGTGATGCCGCGCATCTGCATCTTCAGCTCCTCGGGGTTGTCCGAGGCCGCCAGCGCGTCATCCAGCGAGATGTTCCCCGCTTCGAAGAGACGGCTCAGCGACTGGTTGAACGTCATCGTGCCGTAGTAGGAACCCTCGGCGAGGGCCTTCGGCAGCATCCGGGTCTCCCCGGACTGGAGCAGTTCGCGGACCGTCGGCGTGTTCATCATCATCTCGACGGCCGGCACCATGCCGACGCCCTCGCGCGCCTTGATCAGACGCATCGACACGACGCCCGCGAGGTTCAGGGCCAGCTGCAGACGAATGAGGTCGTGCTGGTGCGGCGGGAAGAACGAGATGATGCGCTCGACGGTCTGCACGGCGTTGACCGTGTGGAGCGTCGAGAACACGAGGTGACCGGTTTCGGCCGCGTTGATCGCAGCCGCGACCGTCTCCTGGTCACGCATCTCACCGATCAGGATCACGTCGGGCGACTGGCGCATCGCCTGCCGGATCGCCTGCGCGAACGACGGCGCGTCCGTGCCGATCTCGCGCTGGTTGACGATCGAGAAGCGGTCCTCGTAGAGGAACTCGATCGGGTCCTCGATCGTGATGATGTGCTTCTGCGCGTTCCGGTTGACGTACTCGATCATCGACGCCAGCGTCGTCGACTTGCCCGAGCCCGCCGTCCCGGTGGCGAGCACGAGTCCGCGCGTCAGCGAACTCAGTTTCTTGAGCGGCTGGACCGGCAGGTTCAGGTCCTTGAACGACGGGATCTCGGTGTTGATGCGGCGGAACACGAAGCCGAGCTCGCCGGTCTGCCGGAACGCGTTGCCGCGGAAGCGCCCCACGCCCGGAACGTCGAGCGCGAAGTCGGTGGCCCCGAGCTCGCGGAACTCCTTCATGCCGCGCTCCCCGACGATGACCGCGAGGTAGTGCTCGAGCACGTCCTGCGTCATCGGGTTCTCCCCGACGAAGCGGATCACGCCCGACATGCGGATGGCAGGACAGCTTCCCGACCTGAGGATCAGGTCGGAGGCGCCCTCCTTGACCATGATGCGCAGGAACTCTTCAACCGGCGGATGGTTCACGATTTGGACCTCTACGGTCCTATCGGCCCGATTCCCGACGGGACGTGAACGCCGGTTCCCGCTCTGGGATCAGGGCTGGCCGCCGAGCGCGCCCCCCGATCAGGGAAGCAGACGGCGCAGGTAGGCCAACAGCCCGGCGAGCCCTTCCCGGGTCGCGGCCGAGATCGAGACGGTCACGTCCCCCGACTCCGCCGCGAGCTCCTCGGCGCGCGCCCGGGACTCTTCGTCCTCGACCTTGGTCGCCACCAAGAGGCGCGGCCGGGCTGCCAGCTCCGGTGAGTAGCCCCGCAGCTCGTCCAGGACGACACGCCTCGCTTCGAGGGGTTCGAGCTCGGCGGTCGCCGAGCAGTCGACGAGATGGACCAGCGCCCGCGTGCGCTCGACATGCTTGAGGAACTGGACACCGAGCCCCTTCCCCTCGTGGGCGCCTTCGATCAGCCCGGGGATGTCGGCCACCACGAGGCTCGCGCCATCACCGAACGGCACGATGCCGAGGTGCGGCTCCAGCGTCGTGAAGGGGTAGGCGGCGATCTTCGGACGGGCCCGGGACAACGTCGACAGGAGCGTCGACTTGCCGGCGTTCGGCAGCCCGACGAGCCCGACATCGGCGATCAGCCGCAGCGACAGGCGCACCTCGCGCTCCTCGCCCGGCTGACCCTCCTCGGACTGGCGCGGCGCACGGTTCGTCGAAGTCGCGAATCGGGCGTTTCCCTTGCCGCCCTTCCCGCCGCGGACGACCACGAACTCGTCCCCCGGGGTCTTGAGGTCACGCAGCACGTGGCCGCGCTCGGCGTCCAGGACGACGGTGCCGACCGGCACGTCGAGCACGAGGTCCTCGGCCGAGCGCCCGGTCATGTTCGAGCCGCCGCCCGGGTGGCCGTTCCTGGCCTGGAACGTGGGCTGGCCGACGAGGTGGTAGAGCGTGTTCTCGTGGGGCGACGTGCGGAACACGACGTCACCGCCTGCCCCACCGTCCCCGCCGTCCGGGCCGCCACGCGTGATGAACTTCTCGCGGTGGAACGACACGCAGCCGTCCCCACCCTTGCCGCCACGGACCCGGAACTCGATTTCGTCGACGAACATCAGCGCGCCTCGCGGTCCAGCCGCGCTTGCCCCACGCGTCCTCGCGAAGAGCCTGGAAGGATCCCGAAGGACGGGAGAAACCCGGAGGGAAGAGTCTGCCGCGCGTGGGGAGACAGAGCGCGCCACCGCGCGGTCTCGGCCGGGAGCACCCAGCCTACGACGAGTGGATCAACCCGGAGACCAAGGCGCCCAGGGCGCGCAGCCCGACCTCGGAGGCGTGGCCGCGCGCCAGAACCCCGCCCGAGGCGGGGGCTGGCGGATCAGGCGGAGACCGGATCGACGTGGACCTTCCGGTTCGACTGGAACCGGACCACGCCGTCGGTCAGCGCGAACAGCGTGTCGTCGTTCGCACGCTTGACGTTCTTCCCAGGCAGGAACTTGGTCCCGCACTGGCGAACGATGATGCAGCCGGCGGTCACGGCCTGGCCGCCGTAGCGCTTGATGCCACGGTGCTGGGCGTTGCTGTCGCGGCCGTTCTTGGTCGAGCCCTGTCCCTTCTTATGCGCCATGGATCGCCTCGATCTGGATCTCGGTGTAGCGAGCGCGGAAGCCGGTCTTCGTGCGGCTGTTCTTGCGTCGCCGGAACTTCTGGATGACGAGCTTCGGGCCCTTGACGTCCTGGCGGACGACCTTGGCGGTCACCGAGGCTCCGTCGACGTAGGGCGCACCGATGCGCGCACCCGCGCCGCCTTCGCCACCGGTCAGGAGACAGACCTTGTCGAAGGTCACAGCGTCGCCAGGGTTCACGTCCATCAGGTCGATGAGGACGCGGTCACCGGCGGTGACCCGATACTGTTGGGTCCGGTCTTCGAGAACGGCGTACATGGTCTGCTTGAGCTCCCAATCCGGGGGAAAGGGCGGAGGAACTTAGCGTCCCGGGCGGCGGAGTCAAGCCCGACGGACAATCCGCACGGGAAGCTGCCCGGCACGCATCGCCGGCGCCCCCGTGCCACGGGCCCGAGGCTCCGGGCCACGGACTCCGCGACGGCGGGACGTCAGGCCTTGACGCCGAGCCCGGCCGGAATGGCGACGCGCGCCTCCTGGCCATCGCCGGTCATGAACCGGTAGTGGACGACATCCACCGGGTAGCTCGGTTCCGCCTTGAAGACGACGGACTTCCCCACGGCCTCTTCGAGGTCCAGGATCGGGCGCCGCTTGTAGTTCACGAGGTAGTCGTTCACCGGCGGCGACACGAAGACCTGGAGGACCGAGAAGCCCTTGAGGCCGAGGATCGCCTTCACCTCGCGGAGGACGGCCAGCGCCTTGCTCTGCACGGTCCGGGTCAGTCCCGAGCCGTTGCAGTGGCGACAGGTCATGAAGACCGTGTGCTTGAGGCCGGGCCCCACCCGCTGCCGCGTCACCTCGAGCATGCCGAACGGCGAGATCCGCCCGACCTTGATCCGGGCTCGATCGCCGCGGAGCGCCTCGACGATCCGACGCTCGATCTGGCGGCGGTGACGCTCCTGCCCCATGTCGATGAAGTCGATCATGATCAGGCCACCGAGGTCACGGAGCCGGAGCTGGCGGACGATCTCGGGGATCGCTTCGAGGTTGGTCCGGAACGCCGTATCCTCGAGCTCCGTGCCGGGCTTGAACCGCCCCGAGTTGACGTCGATGGCGACCAGCGCCTCGGCCTGCTCGATGACGATCGAGCCGCCGTTCGGGAGCTCGACCTTCGGCTGGTAGAGCTTCTCGACCTCGGACTCGAGACCGTAGCTGTGGAACAGCGGCGTGGTCAGCTCGTGGAGCTTCACGCGCTCCGCCATGTGCGGCATCAGCTTCTCGCAGAAGTCCTTGATCCGCAGATAGACGTCGCGCGAGTCGACGACGACCTCCTCGATCTCCGGCGAGAACAGGTCGCGCATCGCCTTGAGGACGAGGTCCGACTCCTGGTAGAGCACCGAGGGCGCACGGGTCACCTGGACGCGCTGGGCGATCAGTTCCCAGATCTTCTTGAGGTAGTCCCGGTCGCGCTGGAGGTCGGCCTTGCTCTTCTCCACGCCCGCGGTCCGGACGATGAACCCGACGCCGCCGTTGCCGGTCTCGTCGAGATCCTTGACGATCCGCTTGAGACGGCGCCGTTCCCGCGCATCGTCGATCTTCCGACTGACGCCGCACTTCGGCAGGCTCGGCATCAGGACGAGGCAGCGCCCCGGGAGGGACACGAAGGTCGTCAGGGTCGGGCCCTTGGCGCCGATCCCTTCCTTGGTGACCTGCACGATGACTTCCTGCCCCTTGCGGAGCATCTGGTCGATCGGCGTCTTGGAGCGACGCGCCGCACCACGCCGGCTCTTGCCGCGGGCCTCCACCGACTCGGACGCGACCTCCGCCGGAGCCTCCTCGCCGCCACGGCCACGCCGGCGACGGCGGCGGGAGCGACGGCGCGCCTCGCCACCTTCCCCACCGGAAGCCTCCGAAGCACCCTGGTCAGCCGCATCGTCGCCATCCTCGTCGGCGTCTTCCCCCGCGGCAGCGGACTCTTCGTCCGCGTGCCCAGGGCCACCGTCGTCGGCGGCGCCGACGGCCTCCTCCCCATCGTCGTGCGAGTCGTCGTGGACGTCGTCGTGGGAGTCGTCGTGGGAGTCGTCGTGGGAGTCGCCGTCGCCGGCCGCCCCGATGCCGAACTCGTCATGGCCCGCGCCAGCCGAGGCCTCGACCACTCCATCGGCGTCGCGGCCCTCATCGGCGTCGTCCTCACCGTCTGCGGCAGAGTCGTGGGAGTCGGCCGTGGACTCTGCGTCCTCCTCCGCTTCCGACCGGCTGCGACCACGGCCGGGGCGGCGCCCGCGGCGGCCCTTCTTGGCGTCGGCCTCCGCCGCGCCGTCCGCGCCACCGTCGTCCTGGTCGTCGTCTTCGTCGTCGTCCGAATCGTCGAGGATGGCGCGGACAGCGTCCGGACCCTCATCCCCGCTCACGCGGGCCCGGCCCTCGACGACGTCCTCGAGCTTGAAGTCCGGGCGGGCGTAGGCCGGCAGCACGTCCGATGCGTGGAGGAAGCCGTTGGTCCGCCCACCGAACGCCACGAAAGCGGCGCCGATGCTCGGCTCGATGTTGACGACGCGGCCCTTGTAGATGTTGCCGAGGTAGGCCTCACGGCCTGCGATCTCGACGTGGAGTTCCAGCAGGACTCCGTTCTCGACCACGGCGATCCGGGCTTCTTCCGGATCGGTGGCGTTGATCAGCATGCGCTTCAATGCAGTGTTCCTCTGTCGGGAGACCAGCCCCGATGGGGCCGGACGACCGCGCTTTCGACGGACCAGCAGGCGGGCGCGCGCCGCGGGGACCGGCGGGGCACACCCCGTCCGCGATCAACACCCGCTGCGTCGCAGCTGCCGCCAGGCCTGCCTCGGTCGACTTCCCGACCGGGCCGAAGGCGCTTGTGATGTTCCCGGGAGCCGACCTCGAGGCTCCCGGCGTCCATGCCCGTGTTGGGGACGAGTCCGCGACCCGTCTCCGCCACGAGCCCTCGGTTCGGCCCCCAACGCCGCGGGCCCGCGCAGCGGGTCCACATCCGCGGAGCGCGACGCCGCGACCACGACGGGTCGTGCAGCGGGGAGCGCTCCAGGTGGCAGTCATGGGGTCGGACGAAGTCGATCGACCCCGCGCCAGGGAAGCCCCCCGGCACGAGGCGCGGCGCGAGCATAGGCAGCCCCCCGCACGCCGTCCATCGAAGAGAACACGGCGGGCGCCGATATCGGAACCCCCCAACGCAGCGCGCCCGGGCCGATCCGACGGATCGACCCGGGCGCACGGCAGGACCACTCGTGGGATCGCTGCGAATCAGGAACCGGACGTCCGACCGAAGATCGCGTCGTACTCCGTCTGCATCAGCTTCTGGCGCTCCTCCAGGATCTTCTGCACGTTCGCGTCGACGTCTTCCGGGCTGCGGATCACGCTCGGGGTCACGAACACGATCAGCGTGTTCTTCGACTTGGTCGCCGCCTTGTTCTTGAACAGCCAGCCGAGGACCGGGATGTCGCCGAGAAGCGGCAGCTTGGTCTCGGTGACCGAGTCCGTATCGGTGACGAGGCCACCGAGAACGGCGGTCTGACCGGTGCGCAGCAGGACCTTGGTCGCGATCGTGCTCGAAGCGACGCGCGGCAGCGCGATCGAACCCTCACCGGTGCCCGAGCCGACCCGGAACACGTCGAAGCCAGCCGGAGCGAGGGTCGACGTGCCCGTGCCCGACAGGGACTCGGACTTGGGGATGATGTCCATGATGATCTTGTCGGTGCCCGGCACGATGTGCGGGATCACGAGCAGCTGGAAGCCGGTGCTGACCGGGGAGTCCGGCGCCTCTTCGACGACGAGCTGCAGACCACCGGCCTGGCCCTGCTCGGATCGAGCTTGGGCGTAGCGGATCGTCTCACCGACGAAGATCGTCGCGACCTGGTTGTCGAGGGCGATCAGCTTCGGAGCCTGGACGATCTCGCTCCGCGAGTCCTTCTCGAGCAGGCGCAGCGTGGCGCTGACCTCGTTCAGGTTCAGGGCGCCGAACATGACGTCCGGCATGATCGTCCGACCCGTCGGGTTCAGGTTCGCGTCCGCGAAGGGACCGAAGCCGCTGTCGTTGGCGATCAGATCGTCATCCCATCCACCCGGGCCCAGGTCGAAGGGCAGGCGGTGCGGGATCGCGCCGAGGTTCATCTCGGCGGTCCAGCCATTGGCGCCCGGGCTGACCCCGACGTCGAGGATGTCGCTGTTCGACGTGGTGACGAACTTGACGTCGATGAACACCTGCGCCGGCTCGACGTCGATCGACTGGACGATGCGTTCGATCTCCTCGACGACCGGCTTGGTGTCCTTGACGATGATCAGGTTCTGACCTTCGTGGTACTGGAGCGCGCCGATCTCGGGCGTCAGCACGTTGCGCAGCGCGTCGAGCAGGCTGAAGTTCTCCTGCTGCGGGTCGAGCTGCTGGCGCGTGAACGTGTAGTCGACGTATTCCGAGTCGAGGAACGGCATGTAGGCCGACTTCGGGCGGACGTAGCGGAGCTGGAAGTGCTTCGTGACCAGGTCCTCGCGCATCACGCTCGGCGGGACGACACGGAGAATCCCACGCTCCTCTTCGACGACCACGAAGCCCAGCGTCTTGGCCGTCGCCTCGAGGGCATCGCGCCACGGGATGTCACGGAGCCGCAGGCTGATCGTGCCCTGGACTTCCTGACCGTAGACGATGTTCGCGCCCGAGATCTTGGCGATCGTGTCGAGCACCTTCTGCACGTCGGCGTTGTCGAACGCGAAGTAGACGCGCGGTGGCTTCTCCACCTTGAGGACCGTGCCGGACTCGACGACGACGCAGCCCGCCGCCTCGGCGACGAGATCCAGCGCCTGGCGCCAGTCCACGTCCTCGAGATCGAGCGTGACCCGGTCTTCGATTTCCGCGTCGACGACGATGTTCACGCCAGCCTGGCGACGGATGCTCTGCACCACGTCCCGGACGAGACGGTCGCGAAGACGGAGGTTGAGCCGCGACGAGCGGTCTCCCTGCTTGGTGAATCCCTGGACACCGGACTCGGTCTCCTGGGTCTGGGGCTTGGTGACCTCCGCCTGGGCCTGGACGCCATGGGCGCACAGCGCGCCGAGGGCTGCCGTCGCGATGAGCTTCGAGATCTTCAACTGCATGTTCCTTTGCCTCTTCCCGGCACCTACCGGGGATGCGCCTGTCGGGCCGGAATCGGCCCTTGATCCTGCTCTCCGCTCATCGGTCAACGACCGGCGGGAGCTGAAGGTCTGCGACACGAGAATCCCGATGGCATCGCGTGATCCGGGCCGATCGGGCCGAATCCGAACTCATCGGACGACGGGCCCTGCCCCCAAACGCAGAACGCCCGCCCGGGTGCTCGACCCGGACGGGCGTCGGCCCGCGCTGCGGCTTGGATCGGTCAGGTCACCACTTCTTGCGGACCACGAAGCCGCGGAACACGAAGTCCGCCTGCTCCTTCGCGACCGCCTTCAGCAGCAGGTCGTCGTCGAGGTACTCGCCTTCCTCGAAGACCTGGCCGTTGATCAGCAGCCCCGACCGTCCCTCTTCGAACACGACGACACCCTCGATCTGCATCGGGATCTCTCCGAACTCGACGAGCGTCTCGACGGCGGCCTTCGTCTTGTGGATCTGCAGAGCGATCCCGAACCGCACGTCTTCTTCGGGGAACTCGAGCTGCTCAGCGACTTCACCGTGCATGCGGATCGCGGACTCGTACTCGCCGCGCTGCGCGGCGCCGCGCATCTGCTCGAGAACACCGAGCAGCCGCTCTTCGGTGAGCGTCGTCGCTGCTTCGACCTCGGGGTCGAAGCCACGAAGGTCCTGCCAGATCGAGCGCAGTGGCTGCTGGACCGTGCTGTTCCACTCGGCGAGCAGCGACTGGTGCGTGATGCGAGGCTGGGCCAGCACGGCCTCTTCCTCGATGCCAGCCATCAGGTCACGGAGTTCCCGAGCGAGGCTCTCCTTGCTGAGGTAGTCCTGACCCGCAGCCCACTGGCCGTGGAGCTCCCGCGCGGCGGCGATCCGCTCGACGAAGCCCTCGATGATCTTCTTCTGGACGATCAGCGGGTTGTCACCAAAGCTCGGACCGGTCACGGACGGTCGCGGATCGACGAAGATATCGCGACGGACCGTGTCCTCGACGTAGTCGTAGCGAGCGAGCGCGACGGCCTCGGCGCCGGTCGCGATCTCGCTCGCGAATCGGTCACGCTTCTTCGCGTAGTTCGGGATCTCGATGTCGCCCCCCGAATCCTTGCCCTCGTAGACGAACGTCTCGAGGACGAGATCGATCTCGTGGCGCGGATCGGCACCGCTCGCCACCGCACGATCGATCTCGTCGCGCGGCGCGCTCTTGAGGTCGTACTGGACGACGCGGATGAAGCGATCGTGGTTCTCGAAGCTGTTGATGAACTTCATGAACTGCCACAGCGTCGCCTCGATCTGCAGCCGGTAGCTGTAGTGCGAGTAGTTCTTGCCGCGCTTCCCGGTGGCACCCTTCAGGAAGTCGTGGAGAACGACTCCGGACTGATAGGCGAACCGCTCGGTGGTGCGCAGGAAGTCGTTCACCTCACTCTGATCGGGAAGGATCTTCGTGTAGGCGTCGACGTTCTCGCGAAGGATGATCACGTCCTTCTCGAGGTCCGGGATCTTCGCGATCTTGGCATCCGCCGCTTGGATCGAAGTCTTGGCGGCTTCGATCGCGGTCTCGCTCTCGGCGACCAGCCCGTCGGCCCACCACACGCCACCGCCAGCGGCCGCGCAGAGGAGGAAGCCCGTCGTGGCCACCGTCGCGATCTTCTTCTTCTCGTTCATCTTCGCCATCGTGTTCTCCTCCGCTCACTTCGCGGGTGCGGCACCCCACTCCTTCGGCGGTTGGAAGGAGAGTTCGAGCTGGAACGACAGCGACTCCGCGGGTCGCCGGGTCTCGTCTTCGTTGCGGCGGGCACTCGGCAGGCCCTTGCTCGCGACGAACGAGTAGAAGGAGGCGCCTTCGACGTCCTCGTTGAAGTCGGCGACCGCGTCGAGCGAGTCACCCTGGACCGAGCCGGGCATCGTCAGCGTCGGGCCGACCTTCGCGTCCCGGCCGTCCTTGACGTTGAGCCGGTTGAACCAGGCGCGATGACGCTCGGAGTCTCCGTCGTTGTTGACGACGTCCACGAGCTCGTCGAGCACGCGCGTCCAGACCACGCGCGACTCGCTGATCTCCTGGATCGTCTTCGCACGCTGCTGGAAGTCGGTCCTCTCCGCGGTGAGTCCCTGGTGGTACTGGACCGACTCGCGCTTGGACGCGAGCTGCTCCTCCAGCTGGATGCGCTCGGCTTCCCGCTGCTGGAGCTCGCCCAGATAGACGTAGCCGAACCAGCCGAACGTGCCGCAGACGCAGATGACGGACATCAGCACCGCGGCGAAGAGCTTCGGCGAGGTCCGCTCGGAAGGCCGGTATTCCTCCGGCAACAGATTGATACGGATCATCAGCTTCCCTCCCTCAGCAGGTTCCGGCCGCGAGGCCGACGGCGACCGCGAGCTGCGGCGCGTACTGGTTCAGCGCTTCGACATCGACGTTGTCCGAGCGGACCTTCAGGCCCTCGATCGGATTCCAGACACGGGTCCGTTTCTCGAAGGTCCGCTCCAGCGTCTCCTCGAGGAAAGGAAGGAGAACCGAGCCGCCGGACAGAAGGACCTCCTGGACCTCCCCCTCGAACTGGTTCTCGAAGAAGTCGAACGACAGGTTGATCTCGTTGCCCAGGTCGTCGAGCGCAGCCTGGACCGCATCCTGGACCTCGGCGACCTGCTCCTGGGGATCGCGCTTCAGGGCCTCGGCCTCGAACGGCTCCAGACCGAACCGGCGCGTGATCGCGTTGGTCAGGTCCTGGCCACCCATCGCGACCTCACGCGCAAAATAGGTGACGTTGTTGCGCAGGATGTTGATCGAGGCCTTGGAGAACCCGATGTCGACGAGCGCAACCGTGTGGTCCGTGCCCTGGAGGCCCGGACTGACGATGTCGTTGAGCTCGAAGGCGTTGCCGAGCGCGAACGCGTCGACGTTGATGCCGACGGGCTGCAGCCCGAGCTCGCTGAGCATCGCCGCCTGGTCCTGGACGATCGCCTTCTTCGCAGCGACCAGCAGGACCTTCATCTCGTCGCCGCCATTCTCGGAATGGCTCGGCACGTCGAGCAGCTTCTGCGTGTCCAGCTCCACCTCATCGAGGTCGAACGGGATGTACTTGTCCGCCTCGAAGCGAACGGCGCTGTGCATCTGCTCGGGGGTCATCTGCGCCATGTTCACGTAGCGGAAGATCACGCTCTTCCCGCTGACGGCCGTGGCGACTCGCTTGGTCCGGAAGCCCCCGTTGCGGAACAGATCCGCGAGCGCATCACGCCTCGCCTGCTCGTTCGGGATGTCGACCTGGGCGAAAGCTGAGATGACGTAGTCGAACTTGTCCTGAGTGATCTCGATCGCCTTGATCGAACTCGAACCGATGTCCAACCCGACGATGCTCTTGCGATGCTTGAGCATGAATTGACCTCGCAATGTGGTGCCGGGGGGATGTCCGGGCGCCCGTCGGGGTATCGACGCCCAACCCGGTCCGGGTTGAGCGGATGCAGTGGTGCGGTCTCGAATCACGGACCGCAGCGAGCCGACCGACGGAACCGTGTCGGGATCCTGGACAGCCGCGAGCGACGGCTGCGTCCTGTACCGGGACACCGAACCCGTCGCGACTTCGGCGAGCGGGCCCCGCAGGGCGCCCGGTCTCCGGCTGACCGCGGCCTCAGTCTTCGCCGAAACCCGAGTCCACGAGCTCGCGGAGAGCCTGGAGCAGCGCGTCGGCGTCAGGGCCCTCGGCCACGAGCTCCAGCTCTGCACCGTGCTCGGCGGCCAGCATCATGATGCCCATGATCGACTTGCCGTTGACGGTCTCGGAACCCGGCCGACCGACCTGGATCGTCGACTCGAACTGGTTCGCGGTCTGCACGAACAGGTGGGCCGGCCGGGCATGCATGCCGTTCCGATTCACGAGCCGCACGAGGGCGCGGGCCGCGCCGCTGCCCGCGCCGACTTCTCCTGACTCTCCGCTCACGGAGCCATCTCGCGGAGGAGTTCGCGGATTTCCGCCTCGTCCTTGGCCTGGCCCAGGAAACGACGGAAGTCGGCGCTGCGCGCCAGCCCAGAGATCCAACGCAGCAGGTGCAGGTGCTCTTCGGCGGCGGCGGCCGGCGCCAGGATCAAGAAGACGGTGTGGACCGGACGACCGTCGATCGCCTCGAACTCGATGCCGTCCTGGGACCGCGCCAGCACGATCGACGTCTGCTGGATCGTGTCCAGCTTGACGTGCGGCACGGCCACTCCGTTGCCGATCCCGGTACTGCCGCGGGCCTCACGTTCGGCGATCTTCTGGCCGACCGTCGTGGCGACGGCCGCAGGGATCAGACCGGCGGCCGTCGTCGCGTCGAGGATCTCATCGATCGCCTCCTGCTTGGAAGTGGCGACGAGCGCTTGGAGGATCAGCGCGGAATCGATCAGAGCCTGGATCATCAAGGGGCACCCCCGGCGGACAGTGCCACCAGGACGGGATTCTCGGGGCGAGGAGTGTAGCCGCAGGGGTCAGGCATCGCGACGTCCGAGTCGGGGCGCGGGTGATTCTGCGCAAACCATTCCCGAGAAGAATGTTGGGGACGCCCTCCTACGCGGCTCGCTCGCTGCTGTGCCGACCGGAAACCCCGAGCCCGACCGGGGCGGGCTCGGGGCGGACGGCCGCGGAGCCGGCGGATCATCCCTCGCCGCGGTGATCCTTGAGGCGCTCCTTCGCCTTGACCAGCTGGCGCTCGACCTTCTGGACCGCGCCGTCGAGCGCGGAGTGGAAGTGCTCGCTCTTGTCCTTGCCGACGACGTGCTCGTGGTTGTCGACGTGGCAGACCACCTCGACCTCGGGCGCATCGTGCGGGCCGTCGACCACGACCTCGATCCGCGAGATCTGGTCGTTGAACCGCGGCAGCCGCCCGGCCTTCTGCCGCGCGTAGTCCGCCATCCGGTCCGAGACCTCCCCGTGGCGGCTGGAGACTTCGATCGAAACGTCACCTTCGTGGTTCATGCTGGGCTCGCTTCTGCTTCGGTTGTGGCGCCTGCACCGGCGCGTCCCTCGACCGCGAAGGGCGCCAGGGCCTCGCGGGGGTACAAGACGCGCAGGAGGTAGAGACCGTCAGCTGGGGCGTTCTCGCCCGCTCGACGCCGGTCGCAGGACCCGAGGATCTCCGCGACCTCGTGCGGTTCGCGCTTCCCGACGCCCACCTCGAGCAGCGTGCCGGCGATCGCGCGGACCATGTTGTAGAGAAACCCGGAACCCTGGACGACGATGTCCAGACCGTGCGGGCGGCGCACCACCCGCACGTGGTCCACGCGGCGCACCGTGCCGCGTTTCCGGGGGTAGCCGGGATTCGTCGCGAAAGCCGCGAAGTCGTGCTCGCCCACGAGGTGGCGCGCCGCCTCGCGCATCCGCGCGAGATCGACCGGGCGTCGGATCCAGTGGTAGCGTCCCCGCCCGAAGACGGGCAGGACCGGCGTCGTCAGACAGCGGTAGACGTAGCGCTTGCCGCGGGCCGAGAACCGCGCGTGGAAGGTCGGTCCCACCCGCCGCACGGCGACGACGCGGACGGTCTCCGGGAGGTTGCCGTTGAGGGCACGCTGCAGGCGCCCGGGCTCCATCGAGCGGTCGATCCGAACGTGTGCACACTGCCGGAACGCGTGCACGCCGGCGTCCGTCCGCCCCGATCCGTGGACCACGACCGGCTGACCGCAGAGCCGTGCAAACGCCTCTTCGAGCGCCTGCTGAACGGTGTCGAAGCCTTCCTGGCGCTGCCAGCCCGCGAAGGCCGAACCGTCGTAGCTGATCGTGAGCAGATAGCTGTTCAAGATCGGAACCTGCCTTCGACCATAGCGCGTCGGGTGGCCACTGTCCCGTTCACCGCCTCCAGGCGGCGCCGCCAGACCGCCGGCCGCGCCGCTTCTGGACCGCTGGGATCCCGAGCTCCGCGCGGTGATTGGCGACCGTGCGCCGCGCGATCCGCACCCCACGCGCCGCAAGCAGTTCGACGAGCTGCTCGTCGGAGCAGGGAGCAGCGGGGTCTTCCGCGGAAACCGCCTCCTCGATCAACGCCTGGACCGCCGCCCGGCCGTGCGCTTCGTCCGCTCCGACTCCCCCGTCGAAGAACCGGCGGAGAGCAATCACCCCGTCCGGGTGCCCGAGGTGCTTGCCCGCCACCGCGCGGCTGACGGTCGAAGCGTGGATGCCGAGACGGTCCGCGATCGAGGCCATACCGAGCGGCCGGATCGCACGCTCCCCGTGCCGCAGGAATCCCCGCTGCTCCGCCAGGATCGCTGCAGTCACCTCGCACAGGGTCTGCCGGCGGTGGGCGACCGCGTCGATGAGGTCCCGCGCGGACTGGATCTTGCCTCGCAGGTAGCGTCGGACAGAGGCGGGCTGCGCCGGATCTCCCGCCATCGCCACGTAGTCGGAGTTCAGGTCGAGCACGGGAAGCGCGACCTCGTCGACCGCAACCTCCAGCCGTCCATCGACGGTCCGGACCACGACGTCGGGGCGCACGGTGGGCGCTGCGTCCACGACGAACCCGCGGCCCGGATGCGTGCTGAGCCTGCGCACCTTGTCGAGCAGGAGCTCGAGCTCTGCGTCCTCGAGGGCCAGGGCTCGGGCGACCGCGTCGAAACGGTGGCGGCCGAGATCCTCCAGGTGTTGCCCCAACAGCGCTTCGATCACGCCACGGTCGGGGTCATCCCGCTTGATCTGCGCGAGCATCGCGTCGACGGGCCCCGCGGTTCCCAGCCCACCGGGTTCGATCGACCGCAGGATCGACAGGGCTTCGGAGCGAACGGGATCCTCCGCAGCGGCGATCGACCGGAGATCGTCCGCGGCCAGGAATCCGTCTGCATCCAGCAGCCCCACGAGCTCCAGGACGGCGTGTTCCAGCGCCGGTCGGAGATCCAGGAACCCGACCTCTTCCTGGATGTGGGCCCAGAGATCGCGTGGGCGCGCCGGAGCCGCGTCGAGCCACGATCCGCCGTCGTCTTCGGCTCTGTGCGTGCGGCGCGCGGAGCGCGAAGGCTCGACGTCGGTGGCCCCCGCGGGCCGCACGACTTCCAGCGTCTCGTTCTGCGCGAGCTCTGCGTCGATCCGCGCGATCAGCTCCGCCGAGGCCAGCTGCAGGACTTCGATCGACTGCAGCAGGCGGGGCATCAGCCCGAGCTTCTGCTCCGCGCGCGCGAACAGTCCCTGCTGCAGTGACGTCATTCCCGAGTGGCTCCCCGCCACCCCCGGTTTCGACGAGGCGCGAGAAGCTCTTGAGACGGAGCGATCGGTCCCCCAACCCGTGCCCCAACCGCTCGCTGCGAGCGGCGCTTGGAGTGGGACCGCGTCAGCGCCTCCGGCGCGCGGGTGGCTCCGGGGGCTTGGCCGTGCGCGGATCGTCCGGCCAGGAGTGGCGCGGGTAGCGGCGGCGTAGCTCGATCCGCGCCTTCGGGTAGACGTTGTCCCAGAAGCTGGCGAGGTCCCGGGTTACCTGGACCGGACGCTGGTTGGGTCCGAGCAGGTGCAACAGGACCGGGCCACGTCCGATCCGCGGACTCTCGTTGGTTCCGAACAGCTCCTGGATCCTCACGGCCAGGAACGGTTCCTCCCCGGACGTGTAGTCGATCCGCGCACGCCGACCGCTGCCGAGCGTGATCCGCTCCGGTGCCTCGGTGCCCAACAGGCGTCGTGGCTCCGCGGACCAACTCGAGGTCAGGAGTGACGCCACCTGCGAGCCCGCGAGATCGCGCAGACTCTTCCGCCCTGCGAGCAGAGGCGTGGCAGCCGCGACGATCGCAGCGTCGTCGACCGGCGGCCACTCGACTCCCGGAAAACGACCCTGCAGGAAGCGAACGCGTGCTTGCAGGGCACGCAGCTCACCGTCTTCGTCGAGCCAACGCCACGGGTCCGCCTGGAGCTCCGCCGCGAGCGCCGCCTCGACGGCCGCAGGTTCGACCGAGCCGGTCCGACGCTCGTCGAGGACCAACCCCAGGAAGGTCTTCCGGCGTATCCCGGCGATGCGTCCCGTCTCCACCTCGAACACCGCGGTGTCTTCCAGACGAGGCTCTCCCTCGACGAGACCTCGGAGCCACTCGAGTTCCACGGATGCCGCGAGACGCAGCCGGGAGCGCGTCGAGGACTGGCGCGTCCCGCTGTCGGCAACGTCGAGGGCGAGCAACAGTTCGGGCTCGTCGTGCAGCGCGTCGCGATCCCACTCGACGCCGCGCCCTCCGACCATCGTGCCGACCGTGGCGTCCGGTCCGGCAGGGAGGACCACGCGGTCGACGAAGCCGGCCAGCAGGCAGCGGATCATGTCATCGTCCGTGCCGTGGTCGCGTGCGCGCTTCCCCCGCGTCAGCTGGTCGCGCGCGCGGGCGACGGCACGCGCCGCGGCACGGTCCACCCCCGCCGCACGGCACACCGCCTCCCCGAAGCCGGCGGCCTCGACGCGTCGAAGACGTGCGAGGCGCTCCAACACGTCGACCGGACTCGGCGGTTCGCCCGGGACCGGACGCCGGAGCAGGTCCCGCTCGCCCAGCATCGCTGCCAGGGCCGCGACCGCGTGGACACAGCCGCGACGCTGCGCCTCGATCAACGAACGCCCGAGCCGCGGATGCACGGGCATCCGCAGCATCTCCCTGCCGATGGCCGTCACGCGCCCGGCGGCATCCACCGCTCCGAGACGTGTGAGGAGGTCGTCCGCGCGTCGCATCGCCTGCAGGTCCGGGGGGTCGAACCATCCGAAACCTGACGGATCCCGGGCCGCGAACGAACGCACCGTCAGGACCACGCCTGCCAGGTCGGTGCGGCGGATCTCCGGCGTGTCGAATGCAGGGAGCGATCGTTCCTCGGCCGCCGTCCAGAGGCGGATGCAGAGTCCGGCCGCCGTGCGGCCAGCTCGTCCTGCGCGCTGCGTCGCCGACGCGAGACTGATCTTCTCGATGCGAAGCGCGTCCAGTCCACGGCCCGGGTCGTGCCGGAGCACACGCGCGAGACCCGTGTCGACGACGGCCGTCACGCCGTCGATGGTCACCGAACTCTCGGCCACGTTCGTCGCGAGCACGACCTTCCGCCGCACCGCTCGCATCACGGCGCGGTCCTGCTCCTCCGCCGAGAGCGCGCCGTGGAGCGGCAGGACCTCGCAACCTGTGCGCGCCGCGAGGTCGACGAGCCCCCGCGCGACCCGCTGGATCTCCCCGACCCCCGGCAGGAACACCAGCACGTCCCCGCTCGTCTGCTCGAGCGCCTCGGTCACCCCGCGCCGCACCGCATCCTCGAGCCGATCCCGCGTCCCGAGCGGACGATCCAGGTGGCGGATCGCGACGTCGTGCAGCGTCCCTTCGGCGCGCAGGATCGGGCACCCTCCGAGGTAGGCCGCGATCGGCTCCGGGTCGAGCGTGGCGGACATCACGACCACGACCAGATCGTCGCGCACCGTTTCACGGACTTCCCGCAGCATCGACAGCGCGAGGTCGGTGTCGACATGTCGCTCGTGGAACTCGTCGAGGACCACAGCGGCGACCCCCTCGAGGAACGCATCGTCACACAGGCGCCGGACGAGGATGCCCTCGGTCACGAACGTCAACCGCGTGCGGGCAGAGGTCCGCTCGTCGTGCCGCACCCGGTAGCCCACCTCTTCTC
>JBEAPQ010000253.1:0-4811 GCA_041164325.1 Planctomycetota bacterium
CGTCTGGCCGAGGATCGCCGGGGCGCCCATCGTCAGCTGCGGGACGCCGCGGCCGCCGGCCATGCCGACGCCGTAGGTCGAGTCACCGTAGGCGCAGGCGTTCTCGTTGTGCGCGAACGCGATCGTGAAGGTCCGGCTGGTGCCCGGCTCGAGGACCTTGTCCTGCCACTGGAACGCCGACCGCACGTCGAACGGGCCGAACGGCACCGCGTCGTTGCGGAGGTTGGTGATCGACGCGTCTTCGAGCTGGTTGTAGAGGTCGATGTTGCCCGAGTTCGCGGGGACGTTGTTGTAGCTACCGACTTCCCAGCGGTCCGCGCCGGCCGCGAACTGCTGCGCGGTCTCCTGGCACGTCGAGCCCGTGTAGGTCTGGCGGCCGTCGTCACCCGGCGTCGCGATGTTCGTGCCGTAGCCGCCGCCGCAGAGGTCGACGTCCGACAGGTGGAACAGGTTCAGCGTGACCGGGTTCTGGCTGATGTTGATGACCGTTGCGCGCGCCGTCACCTGACCCGTCTGCGGGCCCGTCGAGTGCGCGGTGTAGACGATCGCCATGCTGATGAGGCCGCGGCCGTCGACGTCCGGCCAGATCGCCGTGCCGACGTTGCCGTTGTTCGAGAAGATCGGCTGGTTCGGAGCACCCTTGTTGAGGATGGACTCCTGCGTGTCGCCGTCGAGGCGGTAAGCCCACGCGGTCTTGAACATCACGCCGGCGGGATCGCCGAACGGGTCCGCGCTGAAGTAGTCCGCGGTGGCTTGGTAGACGACCGGCTGCGTGTTGAAGACGACGTCGAAGAACAGGTTGGTTCCGGCGGTGATCGAGATGTCCGCCTGGGCAGGGAGGGCCGCGGCGAGAGCGAGCGCGACCGGGGCAAGCTTGGTGTGCAAAGGAATCCCCTTGGTATCGAGACGAGAGAGTCGAGGCTGACCGAGCCAGTCAGCGCGGCGACATCCTAGCGGCGGAAATGCCGTTCGGGTTGTCGCCGATTCGTCCCGAAGGGGAACCAGGTTCAGAAGACGATCAGTTCGTAGCCCGGGCTCGCGACCAGCCCGGCCGGCGCAGTCGGGTCCAGTCCGACCGTCTGCGCCGTCAGCCCGAACGCCGACACCGTCCCGGGAATGCGCCAGCGCAGGGACGCGGCGCCGTTCGGGTCGACCGCAAGCGGGACCGCGGCCAGCGGCTGGGCGACGAGGATCGAGCACGTGCCGATCGGCAGCGCGCCGCGGCCGAGCCCGACGATCAGGCTCGTCGCGCGGCTCGGGCCGGCCTGAGCCAGCGTCCAGTCGAAGCAGCCGCCGGGTGACGGGCAGCCGTCGACGCCGAGGTCGGGGAGGAGACCTGCGCCGTCCGCACAGCCTGCACCGAACGGGCCGCCGTGCGCGCCGTTGCCGAGGCAGTCGGCGCGGTCCGTCGCCCACTCGAGGGTCATCGCGACGAAGCTGACGCGCTGGTAGTTGTCGCGCTCGTAGAGCACGCCGAAGCGCCGCGCGTCGACCTGGGTCAGACAGCTGTAGGCGTAGCTGCCGGGGGCGAACACCTTGCCCGACGTCCAGGTCGCGCCTTCGTCGTAGCTGATCTTGACGGCGCCGTTGACGCGGCTGCCGGTGGAGTTCGGGCCGGCGTAGAGGATCCGGTTGCGGTAGCCGTCCGCTGCGTCCGTGAAGCGCAGCATGCCCGCCATGCACGCGGGGCTCGGCAGCCCCGGCTGCTCGGCGAGCGGTGACCAGGTGACGCCGCCGTCGGTGCTGAGCGCGGTCTTGCGGTTCGCGGCGCCGGTCGAGCGGCGCGAGTCGAGCATGACCGAGCCGTCGGCGCGTTCGACCATCTGGCACTCGTTGCCCTCGATGATCGAAGGGTTGCGCGGCACGTCGTTGCCGCGGAGCCACGTGGCCCCACCGTCGTCGCTGTAGACCGCGTAGTTGCCCCACGTGCCGTCGAGGTCGTAGCGGTTGAACGGCAGCACGATGCGGCCTGCGTAAGGACCGTGACGGAGCTGGATGCCGATGCCGGGACCACCGTTGACCGAGCGCGCGAGGCTCGGCGGCTTCATGTCCCGCGTGACGTCGAACGGCCCGGCCCAGGTCGCACCGTCGTCGTCGCTGTGCATCAGGAAGCACGACACGATGTTCGACGCGGTGTAGCCGGTCGCGGCGTTCCAGATCGTCGTGCCGCGCGGGTAGCGCTGGTAGCACAGGAAGATGCGGCCCGCGTTCGGTCCCGTCGTCGCCTGGACGACCATCGGGTTGTTGAGCGCGTTGACGCCGTCGTCGTGCAGGATCTGGTGCGGCGCCCAGGTCATGCCGCCGTCGAAGCTGCGGCGCAGCACCATGTCGTTCTGCGACTGGTCGTTGCCGCTCTGGCGGCCCTCCGCGAAGGCGAGCAGCGTGCCGTTCACGGTGCGCGTGATCGCCGGGATGCGGTAGTTCGGGTAGATGCCGTCGCCGCCAGCGAACACGTCGACGACCGGCGGGGGCGGTGGCGGGGTCTCCGCGTGCCGCGCGAGGAGGTAGGCCTCCATCGCCGCGATGTCGGCCGTCCCGAGCGCCGCGTCGTAGATCAGCACTTCGCGCAGCGCGCCGCGGAGACGGTTGGCGAGGTTGAACCGCGCGCCGAGGACGATCCCGCCGAGGTTGTAGACCTGGGCCTGGGTGTCCTGGGTGACGAGCTGGCCGTCGATCCGGTGCTCCTGGCGGCCTGCGTCGAGGATCAGCGTGTGGACCTGGAAGCCGCCGGTGCGGACCGAAGGCCCGGGCGGCATCAGCCCGCCGCCGGTCGTGTCGCCGAAGTAGATGTTCCAGGCACCCGGCGTCGACGACTGTCCGGCGTGCAGCGTCGAGCGGCCCGACGAGGTCGAGCCGTCGAAGACGTAGCCGCCGTCCGCCGAGTCGATGCGTGCGGCGACGAAGATCGTGCGCGCGCCGGACGCACGGCCGATGTCGGACGTCGCCGCCCAGAGGTAGTCGGTTCCGTCGAAGACGATCGCCGGACCGCACGACGACCCGTCGTCCCGGTAGGTCGGCAGCTCCGACGCCGAGCCGGTGCGCGTCAGGTCGTTGCCGCGGTACCCGAGGTCATCCCAACGGGTGACCGCCGTCCCGTCTGCCGGCGTGCCCGTCGCGCCGTTGACGCCGCTGGACGTGTCGAGCCACGTCCAGAGGGAGGCGTAGCTCGGGTCGGGGCTGCCGTTCGGCAGCGTGACGCCCTGACCGCAGACCGGAGAGGCCGACAGGGCCAGCCAGAGAATCGCTCGGTGGACGCGCATCGTCAGAGGAGTGGGTACGGACCGCGGGCCCGGGAGGAGCTCGAGGGGGCCGCGCCCGCGCGTGCGCGGGCGCGCGGCAGGGCTCAGTAGATCCTGAGCTCGACGCCGTTCGACGCGGCGATGCCGAAGATCGAAGCCGGCGGATCGACGGTGATGGCCTGGGTCGTCAGCAGCACCTGCGGGATGCCGGCGGGGATCGCGAGCGGGAACGCGAACGCGCCCGAGGCGTCGGCCAGGCCCGCAACCGACGCGAGCTGCGTGCCGGTCAGCAGCGTGCAGTTGGCGTCGATCGGAATCGCGGCCGTCGTCAGTCCGAAGTTGATGATGCACGGCGAAGACACCGCGCCATCCGTCACGCGGAGCTCGAAGCTCGCGCCGGGCGTCGGGCAGCCGTAGGCGGCGAGCGTCGGCGTCTGGCCGCTCGAGCCCGCGCAGCCCTGGCCGTACTCGGAGCCGTGGCCGTACGGGTGGCGGCCGAGGAGGTAGCCCTCGATCAGCAGCTGGTCGATGGCGCCGAGCGACTCCTGGTAGACGACCACTTCGCGGATCGCCCCGCGCAGCGCGTTGGCGGTGTTGAAGCGCGAGCCGAGGATCAGACCGCCGAGGTTGAACTCGGAGGGATCGGCCGCCGACGTGACCAGCTGTCCGTCGATCCAGTGCTCCTGCTGGCCCGGGGCCACGCGGAGCGTGTGCAGCTGGTAGCGGGCCTTCTCGGCCGGCGTCGAGATCATGATGAAGCCGTTCGGCGACGGCTGCGTGCTGTCGCTCCAGTAGGCGTGCCACGTCTCGGGAGTGGCCGTCTGCCCGCTGAACAGCGCGGTGCGGCCGGACGATGTCGAGCCGTCGAACAGGTAGCCGCCGTCGGCGACGTCGGTGCGCGCGACGATGAAGATCGTGCGCGGGCCGGTGCAGCGGCCGATCGTCGTCGTCGAGCCCCACAGGTAGTCGTTGCCGTCGAACTGCAGCGCGGGGCCGCACGAGCCCATGTCATCCACCGCGACCGGCCAGCGGGTCTGGTCGTTGCTGACCAGCGTCAGGTCGCGGCCGTTGTAGCTGCGGTCGGACCAGAGGTTGACCGACGTGCCGCTCGGCAGCGGCGACGTGTTGCCGTTCAGGCCGTTGTCGGCCGAGTACCACGCCCAGAGGTTGGGGTAGTTGGGGTCTGGGTTGCCGTTCTGGTCGACGACGTTCTGCGCGAACGCGACGGAGCCGAGGCAGAGACCTGCGAGGAGGTTGAAGCGGTGGTTCATGGTGTGTGACCGGTCTGATGAGGCCGGAAAAATCCTAGCACACATGGAAACTTTCGGGCGGCCGGGCTGGTGAGATGGACCCGACTCCGCAACTCGCGATGCGGCGGAGCGTGTCCCTCGCCGTTCTCGCGGTTGCAGCCGTGAGACCCGCGGCCTGCGCGCGGTCGCGCACTGGGCGTGACCGGTGCCAGGCCGCAGAGTTCCTCTGTCCCTCCGCGTGTCGGAGGAAGGAGGGCCCGATGAAGGCTCTGCACTACGCCCTCGCGGCGGTTGTCGCGACGGCCTTCGGCGCTGCCCAGGC
>JBEAPQ010000254.1:0-2928 GCA_041164325.1 Planctomycetota bacterium
CACCAGGGCGGCCAGTGGAGCGGCGGCTCGACGGTGCGCGTGACCTTCTCGACCTCGGCCCTGACCGGCCGGCGCTACACGGGCGCGCAGAGGTGGGAGCAGGTCCCCGGCACGGCGTTCCAGGTCGACATTCGAGGCGCGGCGACGATCCTGTTCCACTGGTTCGTGGAGGTCGAGGCCGGCCCCGACGACGGCTCACGCGGCCCCGGCACGGACGAGCGGTACGTCTGGTTCGCGCCCTACATCGGCAACACCGGGCTCACGCAGGCGACCTGGGGCCAGGAGGTCGTGAACAACTACAACGGCTGGGAGAGCGGCACGACGAACGCCTACGGGGCGGACCAGCCGTACACCTACCTCGGGTACGGGGCGCACAACGGCGTGTACCTCGACACCACCACCGGGCCTGCTCGGTACACTGTCGGCCTCGGAACCCTCTCCTACATCGAGCGCGTGAGCGTCCTGAACTGGGGCGTCGCGATCGAGACCACCTACGACTGACGGAGCCTGCGATGGCACTCGGAATCGGCGCACTCCTGGGCATCTCGGCCGGCGCGAAGGCGGCCGGCGCCCTCACCCGTGGCGCGGGCGGCGCTATCGCGGCCCGGCAGCTCTTCACGAAGGAGGACAAGGAGCGGCTCGCCGAGCTCGAGCGGATGAAGGAAGAGGGCACCCTCGGGGCGACCGAGGAGGAGCTGGCTCGCGTCGAGGGGCTCGGCGCGGCGCAGCGTGGGGCGATGCTCCGTCAGCAGGAGGCCCAGAGCGCCCGTGAAGCCGCGATGCGCGGTCCTGCGGTGTCGGGCCGCGACATCTTCCTGCGAGAGCAGGCAGCAGCCACCACGGCCCAGGAAGCCACTGAGGCGATCCGCTCCGCGATGACGGAGGCCGACGTGCAGGCCCGAGCGGTGCAGGAGGCCGAGATCGAGGCGCTCCGTGACGCCCGCGCCCAGCGCCGCGCAACCACGGTGCAGGCCTTGACCGGCGGCCTGGCCGACGTGGCAGGCGCCGCCGCCGAGCTGCCCCAGCAGCAAGCCCAAATGGCGTTCCAGCGGGAGATGCAGCTCGCCGAGCTCGAGGCCGCTCCGACGACCGAAGAGCTGCTCCGCGCCCTCCGCGCCTCCGGCACTGCCGGGGCCTACCGTTCCCGAGGCTGATGATGGCTACTCGTTCCGACCGCTTCCGCGACGCCTACGCCGCCCGGTACCGGCACGCCTCCGCGCTCAAGCGCATCACGACCGACATCGCAGACGAGCAGCAGCGGTACCAGGCCGAGCGGTCGTACCTCGAGCAGATGCGCTCCGAGCTCAACGCGCTCGACGTGGACCTGTCGAAGGTGGACTCGGCGGACCAGGCGGCCCTCGAGCTGCTCCGGTACACCGA
Organism: Planctomycetota bacterium; assembly: GCA_041164325.1. Classification (GTDB taxonomy): domain Bacteria; phylum Planctomycetota; class UBA1135; order UBA1135; family UBA2386; genus JAQCBR01. The sequence goes on from JBEAPQ010000254.1 coordinate 1,381, forward strand.
CGCCTCCGTCCGCGAGGCGGCTCGCGCTCGCGCTGTCGCTGGGGCCGAGCTGCGTGCCGCGACCCGCACGCCCGGCTTCGCCGCCGAGGCGCTCGACGCCGCGACGGGGGCGACTATCGGCGTGGCCCTGGACCAGATTGCCCGCGGTGATGCCGTCGAGGCGAACCGGATGACGGCCGAGGCCGTTGAGTCCGTTGTCCGCGAGGCGCAGCGGAAGGGGGCCAACCCCAAGGTCATCGCAGACTTCCGCGCCACCATCGGCCAGCGTCAGCGCGCCCCGACTCCGTCCGGCGTCCCTGGCGCTCGTGCCCTGACCCGTGAGCAGGAGGCGGAGCTTGCGCGCGTCGGTCGCGCGGTCGAGATCGTGGAGTTCGGCGACATCGCGGGCGGTGCCGAGGGCTACGGCGTCATGCAGCAGCGCCGCCAGACGCCCTCGTCGGTCCCTGGTGTGTTCCCCACGAAGGAGGACGCCTTCCGGGCCTACGTCAGCCTGCTCGACGACGGCACGGCCACGGTCGAAGAGCTCGCCGCCCGGTTCCCGGCTGCGGACCCGGCGGACCTCAACAAGGCCTTCACCGAGGCCCAGGCCGTCTACGCCGAGGCGAAGGCCACGGGCGGCTACGAGAAGGCTGACCGGAAGTTCTTCTCAGAGCGGTACCTCGACCAGGCGCGCAAGGTCGCCGACGCGCAGGCCCAGGTGAACCGCATCCGCCCGCAGTACGACGACCCGGCCCTCGAGCGCACTCGTCGACTGCTCAAGGAGCGGGGCATCGACCCGGACGACCCCTACGTCGAGTACTACGGCACCGCGCTCTACAAGTACGCGCCGGCAGCAGATCGGCTCATCGAGCAGGTGCAGGGGGAGGCCCTCGTCCCGGCGACGAAGACCCAGAGCGGCATCGCGAAGCTGCTCGAGCAGTACGAGGCCTCGGGCACTGAGTGGAGGGTCTCGGACCTGGAGAAGCAGCTCGGAAAGACCCTCAAGGGGGAAGAGCTGGAGGACGCCATCGGGTTCGCCCTGGCTCTCGACCGGCAGCGCCGCGAGGGGGCCAAGCCGAAGACCCAGCTCGAGCTCCAGGCCGAGCAGAGTCGCAAGGATGCGGAGTTCAAGCGGAAGCAGAAGGACTTCTTGAACCGCGAGTACCAGATGCTCGACCGCCTCAAGGCCGAGAAGGACCGGCTCGGCCAGGAGGCCCGGCGGCAAGAGGACATCGAGCAGGCGGCACCGGAGGCCCGGCAGGTCTACGCCCGCGCTCGTGCGGCTGGCCAGTCTCCCGAAGAGGCGCGTCAGACCGCGATGAGCGCGCTCCGTGGCTACGCCGCGGCCCGTGCCGAAGAGCGGCGGCTGGCTCCCTATGGCGGGTCCGAAGAGCTCGCTCGACTCGGCGCGGAGCGTCGCGAGGCGGCAGCCTCAGCGGAGCGCGCGGGCCGGCTGGGCATCAGCGCGGAGCTCGGCCGCGTTCAGGAGGGGGCCTACGACGAGTCGCCGTACCTGTTCGGCCAGGCCACGCCCCCCGCTCCCGCGCCGGCTCCCGAAGCAGCTCCCGC
>JBEAPQ010000255.1:0-3538 GCA_041164325.1 Planctomycetota bacterium
CCTCCATGCGGCACGCCAGAAGGGCTTCGACCGGGAACGTCCCGCGGCGTTCCTCGAGGGCGACGATCACGCGCGCGACCCGGTTGGCGCGGGCCACCGCCGCCACCTGGGACGCCTCGCCGAGGACGCGGCGACGTCCTGGCACCGGGGCCGGGGGCTCCGGGTCGGTGTCGGCGCGGATCAGACCGACGACTTCGAAACCCGAGAACGGGTGGTCGACGACCATCTGCGCGATGGCCTGGCCCTTCGGGCCACTTCCGAACACCAGGACCCGCTCACCGAAGTTCCACTTGTAGAAGTACCAGTGGAGTCCGAAGCGCCAGGCGCAGAGCGCGGCGAACGCGATGCAGACCAGCAGGATGATCTTCCAGGTCTCGTCCGCGACGTCGCGCAGTCCGGGGAAGTAGAACAGCGACGGCGCGATGATCACGGCCAGAGCCATCATCACGAGCGCGTAGCCGGTCGCGTGGACGAGTCGATGGGGCAGTTCGCGGCGGTTCTGCGCGACCTTCCAATCGTAGAGGTCGTTGTAGCTCAACGAGATCTGGCACAGCGCGGCGACGAACAGGCAGGACAGGAGCCCGTGCCAGAACGGCCATGTCGTCGGATAAAGATAGAACGACTTCGACGTGAGCGGTGGCACGGACGTCCCGACGAGGACCACCCCGGTGACGATGGCCATCTCGGAGGCCATGAGCACCAGCTTGCGCTTCGGGATGATCTGTTCGCGGAGTGTGGACATCAGGTGCGGCCCGTGCGGGGCGCTCGCTCGAGGGTGGCCACGCCCGCGCGGGGCATGGTCCAAAGTGTCATCGGAGTTCGGGTTGGGGGATCTCCAGTCAGGATCATCGGGCCCGAGGGATCATCGCGGCCAGGGGCGTGAAGTGCCTCGGAACAGGCGAATCTCCGGGGTTCGGTCAGGCCGGAGTGTGACCGCGGCGACATCCTCGCGGAGTGTCCGCGGAGTCGGCCGGAGGTGTGGCGCGAGCGCCAACAGCGCTCTTCGGACCCGTGCCAACTGCGTCGGAGTCACGGTTCGTTCGGGAGCAGGGTGATGGTGCCTCGTCTTGACCTCGACCGCGATCCAGAGTCGACGGCGTCGCACCAGCAGATCGATCTCCCCGAAGGTGGTGCGGACGTTGCGACCTTCGATCCGGAACCCCTGCGCCGCGAGCAGAGAGGCGGTGAGTTCCTCGCCCTTCTGCCCGGCCCGCGCGCTCCCCGCTCCCGGGCGGGCTTCAGGCGCCCTTCGACGGCTTGGCAGCATCAGAGCTGCCTCCGCCCAGGACCTTCGAGACGGCCGAGCGGTCGAACGTGAGCCGCACGCCGTCGGCCACCTGGAGCGTGACCGTCTCGTCGGTCAGCTGCGTGATCTCTCCGTGCATCCCGGCCGAGGTGACGACACGGTCGCCTTTCTTGATCGAGGACAGCAGCTCCTTCCGCTGGCGGTCGGCCTTCTGCTGCGGCCGCAGGATCAGGAAGTAGAAGATCGCGACGAACCCGATCAGGATCGGCAGCTGTCCCTCGATGCAGGCACCGACATCCTGCTGTCCCTGCGGGGCGGCGCCGTTCGGGTCGGCGGTCGTGCCGCTGGTGTCGGCGGGCGCCGGGCCGTCCTGCCGCCGAAGCACCGGAGGCGCTTCGCCGCCGCTCCCCTGGGTGGGGTCCTGCTGGACGAGGACGAGCGAGTGGCCGGGATGGTTCGGGAGCGCGCGGATCATGGTTCGAGGGAAACTCCTGTTCGGCGGAGGCGCGGTCGGGTTCGGGATCGCGGGCGAAGGAGTATAGAATCGCCGCCCCCGAATCCCAGCGCAGGCCGACCCTCGAGCCGCGCGGAATCGACTCCGAAATGGCACGTGTCCTGGTTGCGATGTCTGGCGGCGTGGACAGCAGCGTCGCCGCCCTGCGCCTGATCGAGGCGGGGCACGACGTGGTGGGCGTCTTCATGCGCAATGGGGTCTCCGCGGGTTCCGGGAAGGGCGCCGCGAAGTCCTGCTGCTCAGCCTCGGACGCACGCGATGCGATGGCCGTCGCCGAGCGACTCGGCGTTCCGTTCTACCCGGTGGACTACGCGGCGGAGTTCGGCGCGATCGTCGCGCACTTCGCGGAGGAGTACCGCCGGGGGCGGACGCCCAACCCGTGCGTGCTCTGCAACAGCCAGCTGAAGTTCGGCCACCTGTTCGAGCTTGCGGAGTCGTTCGACTGCACGATGGTCGCGACCGGCCACTACGCCCGGGTCCAAGGCGGTCGGTTGCTGCGCGCCGTCGACGGGGACAAGGACCAGACCTACTACCTGTTCGGGGTGGCCCGCGAGGCCCTGGAGAGGACGGCCTTTCCGCTCGGGGACCTGACGAAGGCCGAGGTGCGCGCCCTCGCGGAGCGGGCTGGCCTCCGCACCGCGTCGAAGCCCGAGTCCATGGACATCTGCTTCGTGACGTCGGGTGACTACCGCGACGTGGTCCGCGCGCGCGGGGGCATGGGAACACCGGGCCGTTTCGTCGACGAGGATGGCCTGGACCTCGGGGCGCACGACGGTGTGGCCGGGTTCACGGTCGGGCAGCGCCGCGGACTGCCCGCGCTCGGTGCGCCGCGCTACGTCCGCGCCATCCGACCCGAGACCGGGGAGGTCGTGCTCGCGCCGGCCGAGGGGCTCGACTCCCGGGAGGCCGCCGTGCGCGGGGTCCATTGGCTGGTCGACGCGCCTTCGGGCACGGACTCGATCCAGGCCGCGGTCAAGGTCAGGGCGCGCGCGGAGGCTGTGCCGGCGCGCCTCTCGTTCGACGCGGAGACGCGCTCCGCCCAGATCCGGTTCGACGAGCCGGTGCGGGCCGTCTCGCCGGGGCAGGCTGCCGTGTTCTACGACGGAGACGTCGTTCTGGGCGGCGGCTGGCTGGACTGAGGGTTGTCGGGGGACGCGCGGGCCCGGGTCTCCGCTGCCCGGATGCGGACGCCCGCAGGTCGCCCTGGAGGCGCGATGCCGCCCCCCGGGACCGGCTGGAGCCCTCTGTTTTCCTCGGATTCTCCGTGCTGGACCCGATCCTGGGCCTGGCTACCATCCGCGGCGGCGCCTGACCGGGCGGTTGGGCCAGAACCAGTGGCAAACCTTGGAGGAATCATGAACAAGGCGGAACTGATCGACGAAGTGCAGAAGAGCCTGGGCGCGGACTGCTCCAAGGCCCACGCCGACCGCGTTGTCCAGGCGGTGCTGGGAAGCATCGGCAAGGGCCTGCGCGAGCACGGCACCGTGCAGCTCGTCGGCTTCGGCACGTTCCAGGTGAAGGAGCGTGCCGCGCGCATGGGCCGGAACCCCCGGACCAACGAGCCGATGGAGATCGCGGCGAGCAAGAGCGTCGGCTTCAAGCCGGGCGCGAAGTTGAAGGACGAGATCGGCTGATCTGCGACCGAAGGTCGCAGATCAGTTGTTGCTGGCGGCTGCTGACGCAGCCGATGCGACACGGACGAACTTCGTTCGTCCGTGTCGGCGCGCACCTGACGTTGCGCGGCCGCCCTGCGGGCGGCATCCGTCGTTGCGAGCGGC
>JBEAPQ010000256.1:0-3791 GCA_041164325.1 Planctomycetota bacterium
CCGGCATCGAGGAGGCCAAGGACGAGCTGCGCGAGATCATCGAGTTCCTGAAGAACCCCGGGAAGTTCGCGAAGCTCGGCGGGAACATCCCGCGCGGCGTGCTGCTCGTCGGTTCTCCGGGCTGTGGCAAGACGCTGCTCGCCAAGGCGATCGCCGGCGAGGCGGAGGTCCCGTTCTTCTCGATCTCCGGCTCGGACTTCGTCGAGATGTTCGTCGGCGTCGGCGCGAGCCGCGTCCGCGACCTGTTCAAGCAGGCTCGCGAGAACAGCCCGTGCATCGTGTTCCTGGACGAGATCGACGCCGTCGGCCGCAAGCGCGGCACCGGCATGGGCGGCGGGCACGACGAACGGGAGCAGACGCTGAACGCGATCCTCGTCGAGATGGACGGGTTCGACAGCGACAAGGGCACGATCCTCGTCGCGGCCACCAACCGCCCCGACGTCCTCGATCCCGCCCTGCTGCGGCCCGGCCGTTTCGACCGCCAGGTCGTCATCGACATGCCCGACGTCAAGGGACGCGAGCAGATCCTCCGCGTGCACTGCAGGAAGATCAAACTGCGCCCCGGCGCGGACCTCGAGCGGATCGCCCGCGCAACGCCAGGGTTCTCGGGCGCTGAACTCGCGGCCCTCGTCAACGAGGCCGCGATCCTCGCCGCCATGCGCAACCAGGATTGGGTCGACATCGGCGACCTCGAAGAGGCTCGCGACCGCGTCCGCTTCGGCCGGGAGAAGCGCTCGCGCGTCATGGAAGAGTCGGACGTCCGCGTGACGGCCTACCACGAGGCGGGCCATGCGCTGGTCGCCACCCTGATCCCGGGCCAGGACCCGATCCACAAGGTGACGATCGTGTCCCGCGGCATGGCGCTCGGGCTGACGATGTCGCTGCCCGAGCGCGACGACTACCACCACCGGAAGTCGAAGCTGCTCGGCATGATCGCGATGGCCTACGGGGGCCGGATCGCCGAGGAACTCATCTACGGAGAGGTCTCGGCCGGCGCGCAGAACGACATCCAACAGGCGACCAACCTCGCGAAGATCATGGTCTGCGAGCTCGGCATGAGTGAGATCGTCGGCCCGCTGAACTACACCGCGCCGCGGGAGTCCAACTTCCTCGGCCGGGAGTTCTCGATCGCATCCGACATCGCCGAGGACACGCTGTCGTTGATCAACAAGGAGATCCGGAGGATCTGCGACGAGCAGTACGAGAGGGCCCGCGTGCTGCTGGAGGGCAACCGCCACCAGCTCCATGCGATCGCCGAGAGCCTCCTCAAGTACGAGACGCTCAACGGCGATGAGCTCGCCGTCGTGATCCGGGGCGACGACCTCGATGCGTGGCGGGCGAGCCGCAAGCGCAACGAACAGCCCAAGCCGCGACCGACGATCGCTCAGGGTGATGAGGTCGCCGACGGCGACGTCGGACTGTCCGGGGCCGAAGGCCTCGCCCACCCCTGACGCGCGTGGACTCGAACCCGCGTGGACATGCTGGAGGATCGGGGCGGGTGGTGACCCTCTCCGGTCCAGACGGCAGGGCGCTGACCGTAGGCGGGCCTCGGACCCGCCTGATGGGCATCCTCAACGTCACCCCCGACTCGTTCTTCGACGGCGGGCGCTACGACGAGCTGGACGCGGCCGTCGCGCAGGGCAGGGCCTTGGTCGATGCCGGCGCCGACGTGCTGGACGTCGGCGGGGAGAGCACGCGACCCGGGCATGACCGCGTGCCGGCGGACGAGCAGATCCGCCGCGTCACACCCGTCATCCGCGCCCTCGCCCAGGCCGTCGACGTCCCGATCTCCATCGATACGACGCTCGGCCCGGTCGCCGCGGCCGCGCTGGAGGCCGGAGCCTCGTGGGTCAACGACACGACTGCGTTCGGTCAGGACCCGGGGCTCGCCGATGTCTGTGCCGCCCACGGATGTCCGGTGGTCCTGATGCACCGCTTCGATCCGCCACGGCAGGACGCCGCCGCCCCCACGGGACGAGCCCTGGTTCGCGCGGTCGCAGCGGCCCTCGCCGAGCGCGTCGCGTTCGCGGTGGACCGAGGCATCGACCGCAACCGGATCGTGTTGGATCCAGGCGTCGGATTCGGCACGCTGTCGGCCGACAACCTCGCCATGCACGCCTTCGTCGACGAGCTGCGGGCCCTCGATCTCCCGCTCCTGTTCGGCACGTCCCGGAAGTCCTTCCTCGGGCACGTGACCGGGAGGGAAGTCGGCGATCGACTCTTCGCGACGGCCGCCAGCCAGGCCTGCCTCGCGCTCGCGGGTGTCGAGATCCTGCGCGTCCACGACGTCCGCGAGATGCGCGACGTCGTCGCCATCGCGGACGCGATCCGCAGCGCCGGGAGGGCACCGTGACGATTTCGAGCACGACGCAGATGGTCCTCGAAGTCGCGGTCTTCGCGGCGGGCATCTACGCCGTGCTGCGCTTCCTGCGCCGGACACGGGGATCTGGCGTCATCCGTGGGCTCAGCTTCGTGCTGCTGATCGTGCTGATCACGTTCACGATCCTGATCGAGACGCTGGAGCTGAAGCGGCTCGGCGTGATCTTCGACTACTTCCGGGACTTCGCGATGGTCGGCCTGATCATCGTGTTCCAGCCCGAGATCCGCCGCGGCATCGTCCATCTCGGCGAGAACCCGATCTTCTCGCCGTTCTTCAAGCGCGAGGTCAAGACGATCCAGCGTCTGCTGCGCACGGTGGCGCGCCTCAGCAAGGAGCAACGTGGCGCCTTGATCGCCATCGAGAGGGATGCGTCGCTGGCGACCATTGCCGAAACCGGCACGTATCTCGACGCGGAATTGAACTCCTACCTGATCGAGAACCTGTTCTACCCGGGCGCTCCGCTGCACGACGGTGCGGTCATCTTGCGCGGCGATCGGATCGTCGCGGCAGGCTGCCTGCTCCCGCTCAGCCAGAGCCAGGAGATCGACAAGCGCCTGGGCACGCGCCATCGCGCCGCGCTCGGACTGGCCGAGGAGACCGACGCGCTGGCGATCGTGGTCTCGGAAGAAACCGGCCGGATCTCGACCGCCTTCGCTGGACGGCTCCGGCACGGAGTGACGCTGGAGGAGCTGGAGGACGCCATCGAGTCCGCACTCGGACTGGCCACGGAGCCCAGCAGCAGACGTCGGAAGGAGGCCGAGCCCGATGGCGGCAAGAACGACTAGGCAGGTCCGTTCGCGGAGTCTCTTCGAGATCCTGTTCGGGGACCCGTGGAGAAAGCTCCTGTCGATCGGCATCGCGGTCCTGCTGTGGCACTACCTGGACTCCCAGGTGTCCCTGACCGAAGAGATCGGGCTGCCGCTGACGGTGGCCCACGTGGCGGGCGACCTCGACACCACGCAGGGGACCCGCGTCTTCGTCCGGCTCGACACCCAGACCTACAGCGTCCTCGGCTTCGTCGATCCGGCGAGCAACGAGAAGCGCGGAGAGATCCTGCTCGAGCTCACCGGCGAGAAGCGGATCCTCGCCGACCTCGAGGACAACCCCGGCTTCTCGGTGCGGATCGATCCGACCCAGGAGCAGGGCGAGCTGACCGCGTCGTTCACCGCGGACGACGTCCGCCCGATGAATCCGCGCTTCGAAGGCCTGATCGCCCGGATGACGCCGCCCCGCGTCGTCGTCCGGATCGGCCGCAACATCGACCGCCAGATCGCGATCGACCGGGGCCGGATCGAATTCGTTCCGCCGGGTGGACAGCCCGACCTCGCCGAGCAGCTGGTCTGGGAGGACGCCCGTTTCGAGCCGACGGGAGTCGTCAAGCTGCGCGGCCCGGTCCAGGACGTGGAGCGCG
>JBEAPQ010000257.1:0-7667 GCA_041164325.1 Planctomycetota bacterium
ACAGCAAGCAGCTGCATCGTCGCCTCGGCACGGCCGACCAGCGCAAGCTCGACGAGTTCCTCGGCTCGCTGAGCCAGGTCGAAGAGCAGATCGAACGCAACGAGAGCTGGCTCGATCGGCCGATGAAGCCGTTCGACGCGAGCGGTATCGAGCTCGATGCGCTGTCGGGTGTCGACCCGAACGCCTACCTGCGGTCGATGCTCGACCTGATCGTGCTCGCCTTCGAGACCGACCTGACCCGCGTCGCGACGTTCCAGATGGCACGCGAGGACGGGATGGGCCCGGGCGACAAGTACCCGTCGCTGGCGCTCGGCATCAAGAAGGGCCACCACACGATCAGCCACGACAACGCGAAGGGGCACTGGGAGGAGTGGGGTCGGCTCGACCAGTGGTACGCGAACCACTTCGCGCACTTCATCGGCCGCCTCGCTGCCGTGTCCGACGAGCACGGCCCGCTGCTCGATCGCTCCCAGGTCCTGTATGGCAGCTGCTGCAGCACGACCCACAACGCGCGCAACTACCCGCTGATGGTCGTCGGCGGCACGGCGCTCGGCATCAAGCACGGCCGCTACACGGTGCATGACGAGAAGCACACGCCGATGTCGAACCTGCTGCTGAGCATGCTCCGTGCGGGCGGCATCGAGGCCGAGTCCTTCGGCGACAGCACGGGTCCGCTCGCGGACTTCGCCTGAGTCGGTCCTCGCTTCTCCATGGACGTTGCCATCGTCGGGGCCGCGGGGAGCTGCGGCCGCCAGCTGGCGGGCCAGCTCCTCGACCGGCGGGTGCTGTCATCGGCGTCCCGCCTCCAGCTGGTCGGCCACCGAGGTGGCCACAGCGAACACGAGCTCTGGGGGCTCCGCATCGACCTGGAGGACGCGTTCGTCGACGACGCGCCGGCGATCGAGATCGTCCTCGACCCGTCCGGGATCGACGCTGAAGTCGTCGTGATGCTCGCCGGCGCCACCGTGTCGACCGATCCCCTGGCGCCGGTCGACCGCGCGGCGCTCGGCCGGATCAACAGGGCGATCTTCGTCGAGTATGCGGAGGCGATCGGAGCCCGCAGTGGCGAGTCACCGATCGTCATCGTCCAGTCGAACCCGGTCGAGCTGGGCGTCCAGATCTTCGCCGAGCGCCTCGGGCGGCATCGCGTTCTGGGTGCGGGAGCCTGGTCGGACACGCTGCGGTTCCGTGCAGAGCTCGCCGCTTCTTTCGGCGTGCGGCGTCCGCAGGTGCGCGCGCCGATGCTCGGCCAGCACGGCGACCACGCCGTTCCGTGCTGGAGTCAGATCGCGGTCCGCGGGGTCGATCGGGAAGTGGCTCGGGCCGGTCTCGCACGCATGCGGGCCGACCGCGCGCTGGAAGGCTTCCCGGCCGAGATCGCGGCGCACAAGCTCGCGATGCTGGAGCTCGTCCGCGTCGGTCGGGTCGAGGAGGCATTCCGATCGGTGCAGGCCCTGCCGCCCGACCTCCGAGCGACGGTCAAGCCGTTCTTCACGCACTTCACGGCCGGGCGTACGACCGAGGTGGCGACGGCTCACGCGGTCGCGGATCTGGTCACCAGTCTTGCGGACGGCGAGGCGCGGGTCTTCCCGGCCCAGGTGATGCTCGAGAAGGAGTGGCTCGATCTCGAGGGCCCGATCGCGGTGCCCGTGCTGCTGTCGGTGAACGGGTGGGTGGGCGTCCATCCGCTGCCGTTGGCGGACGACGAGGTCGGAGCGCTCCGCGCGGCCGCGGCGGCCGTGCACGCGGCCCACGCGAGCCTTGCCTGAACGTCGTTCGGCTTGGTCCGCGAGGCTTCCCCTTCCTATCCTGCCCTGCAGGCCGAGGGGCCTCTCCCCGCATGAGAATGATCCATCGCACGGGACTCCCGGCGCTCTGGCGCGCCTTCGCCATGGCGCTCTGCGTGGCCCAGGCTGCACCGGCCCAGTCCCGGTTCGAGGAGCTCGCGCCCGTCCCGGGTGGCGTCGGCTTCGCGGGGGCGTTCGTCGGCGTGAGTGGAGAAGCGCTGCTGTTCGCGGGCGGCGCCAACTTCCCCGAGCCCGTCTGGGACAACGACAAGGTCTGGCACGACCGCGTCTTCGTGCTCGAAGAGCCCGACGGAGCGTGGCAGGAGGTCGGTCGGCTCGCGGTCGGCCCGCGAGCCTACGGCGCGTCGGTGACCTTCGGCGGTGAGCTGATCTGCATCGGTGGCGAGGACGCCGAAGAGGTCCGTGCCGATGTCTTCGCGCTGTCGTGGGGCGCGGGCGGCCTCGTCTCGCGCACGTTGCCCCCGCTCCCACATCCACTCGTCAGCGCGGCAGCCGCGCGGATCGGGTCCACGGTCTACGTCGTCGGCGGGCAGAACGGCAAGGACATCGGCTCGGCGACGGCGGCGGCGCTGCGCCTCGATCTTGCGGATGCGGATGCCAGCTGGGAACGGATCGCCGATCTGCCGGGCGGCCCGCGCGCGTTCGCCTTCGCGGCCACCCAGCACGACGGGCGGGGCGAGCGTGTCTTTGCGTTCGGCGGTCGTCGTGCCGACGCAGACGGGCCCTTCGGGCTCGCGTTCCTGAGCGATCTGTGGGCCTTCGACCCAGGGGCAGGCACGTGGGCGCAGCGTGCGGATGCGCCGGTGCCGCTGATGGCGGGTGCAGCTGTGCCGATGGGGCAGGCACACGTCGTCGTGCTCTCCTACGCCGATGGAGCTGTGCTGCGCGACGTGGCGACGCAGGGTGTGGCCATGCGGGACTTCGACCACCCGGGGTTCCCGCGGGCCCTCTACTCGTACCACGCGATCACCGATGCGTGGGGGTCGTTCGGGCAGCTGCCCGACGGCGCCGACAACCAGGTGACGACGACGGCCGTGCCGTGGCGCGGGCGCGTCATCCTGCCGAGCGGCGAGGTCCGGCCGCGTGTGCGCACGCCGCGCGTGTGGGCGGTCGAGGCCGTGCCGCGCGCCGGAGCGTTCTCTGCCGTCGACTACGCAGTGCTCTGCACCTACCTGCTCGGGATGGTTGGTGTCGGCCTCTGGTTCGCGAAGCGCAACCGCGACACGAACGACTACTTCCGCGGCGGGCAGAACGTGCCGTTCTGGGCGGCGGCCTGCTCGATCTACGCGACGATGCTGAGCTCGCTGACCTACGTCGGTCTGCCCGCGCTCGTCTTCGCGACCGACTGGCTGCTCTACCCGGGCATGTGGATGATCCTCGCGACCGCGCCGATCGCGATCCGCATCGCGATGCCGTTCTACCGGCGGATCGACGCGACGAGCGCCTACGAGTACTTCGGGCAGCGGTTCGGGCCTGCGGTGCGGAGCCTGTCGGCCGGGTTGTTCTCGCTGTTCCACGTGTCGCGCATGGGCATCGTCATGGCGCTGACCGCGCTGGCGATGTCGGCCGTCATCGGCGTGGATCCGTGGATCAGCGTGCTCGTGATGGGTGGCCTCTGCCTCGTCTACTGCACGCTGGGCGGCATCGAGGCGGTGATCTGGACCGACACGATCCAGACCGTCGTGCTGCTCGGCGGCGCGCTCGCCTGCGTCGGCTTCGTGCTGGCTGGCGTGGACGGCGGGATCAGCGGCCTTCTGGAGGCGGGGGACGCAGCCGGCAAGTTCCGCGTCGTCGACGCCGACTTCGGGCTCGACAGCTTCGCGCACCTGTCGATCTGGGTCGTCGTGCTCGGCGGGCTCGGCCAGAACCTGTCGAGCTACACCGCGGACCAGGCGGTCGTGCAGCGCTACGTGACGACCAAGGACACGGCGTCGGCCGCGCGCTCGATCTGGATGAACGGCCTGATGGCGGTCACCGGCTCGCTGCTGTTCTTCGTGCTGGGCACGGGGCTCTGGGCGTTCTACCGCCAGAACCCGGAGCGCCTCGACCCGACGATCCAGACCGACCAGGTGTTCCCGGCGTTCTTGGGCGCCGAGCTTCCGGTCGGTCTGACGGGGCTGATCGTCGCCGGGATCTTCGCGGCGGCGCAGTCCACGGTGTCGACGAGCATGAACTCGACGGCCACGGTGCTGGTGACCGACTTCTTCCGGCCGCGTGGGGCGTGCTGCGATGAGGCGGGCTACCTCCGTCTCGCCAAGATGCTGACGCTCGTCATCGGCGTCCTCGGCACGCTGGCTGGGTTTGCGTTCATCAGTCCGGAGATCCGCTCGCTGATGGCCGAGTACTTCAAGGTCATCGGCATGTTCATGGGGGCCCTCGGCGGGCTGTTCCTGCTCGGCGTGACGACGCGGCGGGCGCACGGCCGCGGGGCGCTGGTCGGGCTGTTCGGCAGCGTGCTGGTGATGGTGTGGATCTGGCAGACGTCGCGGGTCGACGGCTACCTGTACGCGGCGCTCGGTATCGGCGTCTGCTGGGTGCTCGGCTATGCAGCGAGCTTCGCGCTGCGCGGCCGACCGACCGACCTCACGGGCCTGACGCTTCACGATGAAGGGGAGTCGGCGTGAGCGAACGCCGCTCGGACTTCGAACGGGATGGCTACGTCGCCTGTCGGGGGTTCCTCGGGACGGACGAACTGGTGGCGCTGTGCGCGGAGCTGTCCCGCGTGGTCCGCGACGTCGTGCCCTCGATGCCGCGGCATCACGTCTTCCTCGAGGACGCCGCGGATGCCGGATCGATCAAGCAGCTCCAGCAGCTGCACGTCCACGATCCGTTCTTCGGTGGCCTGATCGCGGAAGGTCGTCTGCCGGCCTTGGCTGCCGAACTGCTCGGGGAGCCTGTGCGTCCGGTCAACCTGCAGTTCTTCGACAAGCGCGCCGCAGGCAGCCGGCCGACGCCGCCCCACCAGGACGGCTTCTACTTCATGCTCGAGCCATGCCGCGCGGTCACGATGTGGCTCGCTCTCGAGGACGTGTCCGAGGTCCAGGGATGTGTCCGCTACGTGCGCGGTTCGCATCGGGAGGGCCTGCGGCCCCACGTCCGTTCCGGTGTCCTCGGCTTCAGCCAGCACATCGCCGACTACGGCGCAGCAGGCGAAGTGGCGCGCGAGGTCGCTTTCCCGTGTCAGGCTGGCGACCTGCTCGCCCACGACGCGTCGACCATCCATCGGGCCGACGCCAACCGCGGCCCGACGCGGAGTCGCAAGGCCCTCGGTTTCATCTACTACGCAGAGAGTGCTCGTGTCGACGAGGCGCGTCACGCGGCCTACCAGGAGCGGCTGGCGCGGGAGATGCGCCGCAGCGGGTGATCTCCGCCGTGGAGGCGGCGGGACTTCAGCGGGGTCCCAGGCGCCGTGTCAGGTGCTTGGCTTCTCCGTCGGAACCCGCTCGGAACGTCAGCTGTTCGTCATCTGTGCGGGTCATGCGGATCGGCCCGTCGCCCAGCGGGTCGGCGAGAGTCAGCGGTTCGGTCGGCGCAGCGACCGCCAGCCGAAGCAGCCGCAGGCGTGCGACCGCTTGGCGAACCATCTGTTCGCAGTTCTGAGCGATGCCGGCGACGGACGCCAGCGGCTCATCTGGGTAGGCCTGCCGAAGTGTGTCGAACTGCTGCCGGCGTGCAGTCCAGCCCGCAGCAGGCGATGCAGCGACGCGGTCCCACAGCAGGGCCAGCGCGTGGGCTGTGGCGATGAGCTCCGTCGAGCCGTCCGGGCCGAGCGCCTGGTGGCCGAGCACGAGCGCCTCGGCTCTTCCGTCGCACCACGCGGGGACCGATTCCTCGAGGGTCGCGAGACCGCGGGCCAGCCGCAGGCGCGCGACGCCGTCGATGCGCGTGAGCATCTCGTCGTCGAAGACCTGGTCGGTCACGATCGCGACCAGCGCGCAGCCGATCATCTGTTGGATCAGGAGCGGTGCACGCAGCACGTCGGTGGCCATCGTCAGCGCATCGAGGCCGAGCGTCACCGCCCCGTCGGCGTCGCCGTGGGCGGCCCGTCGGCGTGCCTCGGCGCCCGCCACGTTCGTCAGCGTCCGCCACGCGAGCAGGTTGGCGACCTGTCCGTCGAGGCTCTTCGACAAGTCGAGTGGGTAGGTCGCGTCGCTGCGGCGTGCGCCTGCGGCCAGTGCCGTCAGTGAGGTCTCGAAGCGGCCGTCCGGCTGGGGGGCGCGCGCCTCGAGCGGCTCCAAGAGGAGCCGCTTGGCCTCCTCGTCGATTCCTGGTCCCAGAGCCTGGAGTGCTTCGACGGCGTCGGCGTAGCCTGCGAACGCTGAGCCTGGATGGTCCGGTTCCGTGATTTCGGACGTTGGGCGGATGACGCGTCGCTCTCCCAGCGTTCCTTCCACCCAGGCCGTGAGTTCGCCCCGAAGCGCCCTGTTGGTCGAGCCCGGCCGGACGATGACGCCGGCCAGCCCGACAGCCAGGGCCACACCGAGGACAGCTGCGGCAGTTGGGCGCATGGAAGGAGCATCGGCGCACGGACCGTCGCTCCACGACGCGGAGTCAGGCCGAGCCCGGCTGTGCGATCGTTCTGGCCATGCCGTGGGCAGTCGGGGCAGATCCGATCGGAGACCGGCCCAGGAGGGGTGCGCCGCAATGGGCCGTGGACGTTTTCTCGAGGCCTCCGCCGCCCGATCGACGATGCGTGACCGGGGGTTGCAGCGGGATGCACTGGTTCGCCCGGTGCTCGGCGTGACCATGCTGCACGACTCGGCGGGTGCGGCCGACGTCGCCGCGCGCCGCCGCGTTGGCAGGGCGCGCGGACTTCGCAGGATCGGATCTCTCACAGCCCGTGACGACACTTCGTCACAGGCTCTCGATGGTTCAGACGGGCGGCACGACCACGTGGAGCCCGTTGCTGGAGATGAACGAGAAGTTGTTCGATGGATCGAACAGGACCTCGATGACCTGGAGGCGGGCCTCGCCGGTGAATCCTACCGGCAGCCTGAACCGCCAGAGCGCACGGCCCGCGCCGTTCAGCATGAAGTGCTCGAGGTGGTAGGCCTCTGTGAGCAGAAGGCAGTTGCTGGCGGGTAGGGGAGTGACCAGCGGACCGACGCCGAAGACCATCAACGCGTCGCCGTGCGGCGCTCCGCCTTCCAGCCGGAGCGTCAACGCAGCAGGTGAGTGATGGGTATTGATCTCGCCGGCGAGGACGGGGCCGCAGCTCACGCCGTAGGGGGTGACGGTGGCCTGGGCGGGAAGCGACCAGGTGAAGCCGACCAGCGAAAGGGTCGGACCAAGGATCATATTCAGGACGCGCATGACACATCTCCTCGAGCAGGGACGGCGAAGGTTCGAGGCCGCGTGCCCGACACCGGGCGTTGGATCGCGATGCCTCGGGCCCACGCGGAGAACCAACGTCCTCCTCGGCGCGGAATCGTGGCCCCGGGCCAATCGCGGCCCCGGGCCAATCGCGACGCCGACAACGACCCGGGTCCAGGCCCACGGGGGCACCCGTCAGCTCTCGAGTCGCGTGCTGCTCATCGTCGCCCGGTCCCGGCGAGGGCCGGCACGCACATCGGCCCGGCTCCATGGCGACGTCGACCGGCCCGACGTTCGCCGATGCCCACGCGCTTCGCGGGCACGCACACTTCGGATGCACGATCTGGACGCAGGTGCACGCACCCGCCCGATCTCGCCCGCCGATGCATCTGGTCGACCCGGGTGACGCGAACTCGGCCGCTCACGCTCGCCTGCGTGCGAACTCCGAAGCGTTCCTGGTGATTGCGATTGCCAACTTCGGCTGCGCCTCTGGCGAGAACCCGCACGCAAGAAGTCCAAGATCGCCATGAAGTCCGCACCTCGTCT
>JBEAPQ010000258.1:0-3182 GCA_041164325.1 Planctomycetota bacterium
TTGAGCCCGCCGCCCGCGGCGACGACCGAGAACGCACGCGGCCAGTGATCGCGGCCCTCATCGCGGTTGATGCGCGGCGTCCGTCCGAACTCGGTCGACAGGATGACCATCGTCGTATCGAGGAGCCCGCGCTCATCGAGGTCCGCCACCAGGGCCGCGAAGGCCTGGTCGACCGGAGGCATCTGCGCGCGGAGCGAGTTGGCAATGCCGTTGTGGTGGTCCCATCCGCCGAGCGGAATCGCGACGAAGCGGACTCCGGCCTCGACGAGTCGGCGGGCCAGCAGACAACGCTGACCGATCGCCGCCCTGCCGTAGCGGTCGCGGACCGCATCGGACTCCTTCTCGATCCGGAACGCATCTTGGGCGCGCTGCGATTCGATGAGCTTCCAGGCCTGCTCGTAGAAGGCCTCGGTCGCCTGGATCCCGTCCGCTCGACCGGCAAAACCCGCGTCCAGGTCGGCGAGCATCCGCCGACGGCGCGCTGCGCGCGCTTCGTCGAGGGCCGCGGACGGACCGAGGTCCTTGACCTCGAAGTCCTTCGCGGACGGCTCGCCGCCGACGCTGAACGGCCCGTAGGCCGAGGACAGGTAGCCGGTGCCGAGGTCTCCATTCCCCGCGCGCGGAATGCAGACGTAGGGCGGAAGGTCGTTCCGCACGCCCAGCTCGTGGCTGACGACGGCACCGAAGCTCGGGTAGACGAGCGCAGGACTCGGCCGGTAGCCGGTCAGCATGTTGTGGGAGCCACGCTCGTGCGCCGCCTCGGTGTGGGTCACCGAGCGGACGACGGTCAGCTTGTCGGCGATGCCTGCCGTCTGGCGGCAGAGCTCGGAGAACGGCTCACCCGGGATCTTCGAAGAGATCGCGCGGAACGGACCACGCACGTCGATCGGCGCATCCGGCTTCGGATCGAACGTGTCGACGTGGCTCAACCCACCGCCGAGATAGATCTGGATGACCGCCTGGGCGCGGGCCTCCGGGCGCTTGCCCCATCCGAGAAGTCGACCTTCCGGCGAGAGGGCCGCCGCGCCGAACGCAGCTGAACCGGCCAGGAAGCGACGGCGCGAGGGAGAGAAGTCGGAGCAGGAACCGGTCGAAGGGTCGACGCCTGGGTGCACGGCATCACCTCACGAGGCCGAGCAGGCCCCGGGCAGGAGGGAGAGAGGCCGCAGATCGTATCCCGTTCCGCGCCCGTGCCTACCACCAGCACCCCGCGCGCCGTGCCGGGCGCCGCCTCAGATCAGCTCGGGCGGATGCATCAGCGCGATCGTCACGAACACGAAGAACAGCGTGACGAACGTGGCGACGCCCGCGACCACGAACAGCCACGGCTTGTCGTGGAAGGCTTGGCGGAGCCTGCGGAGACGCACTTGGGACATGTCGGCCATGGCGGTTTCGAAGCTCATCGCGGCCCGAGCAGGACCATCGTTGGGTGGAGTTCGAGACCCTCTTCCCCGGTCTCGATGTGGAGGATGATCCGGAGATCCGGGCGGTAGACGCTCCGCTCGAACTCGACGAGGAAGGACACCCGTTCGTCGGCGAGGGACGCGAGCTCGATCTCCTTCCGCGGCAGCAGGACACGGACGCCTCCCGGCGCCTCGGCCTCGATCCGGAACGTGTGTGCGCGCGGCTGCTTGTTGACCAAGTGCACGAACAGCGGATTGCGAACGATGTCACCCTGCACCAGATAGGGCGTGCCCTGTGGACGGATGATCGCGGCCTCGAAGGGTGTCCTGCGGCTGGCGGCGACCGTGAAGACGACCACCCCCAGGACCAGCAGGACCCCGTAGAGGAAGAGCCGCGGGCGCACGAAGCGCCGCGCGCTCCCCTCGAGGCCGTTCTTGCTGTCGTAGCGGATCAGGCCCGGTTCCTGGCCGAGCTTGGCCATGACCTCGTCGCACGCATCGATGCAGTTCGCGCAGCCGACACACTCGAGCTGCGTGCCGTTGCGGATGTCGATCCCCGTCGGGCAGACCGCGACGCAGCGGAAGCAGTCGATGCAGTCGCCGCGACCCGCTTGGGTGTACTTCCCACGTGGCTCGCCGCGCTTGGCGTCATAGCCGACGTTGACCGTGTCCTCGTCGTAGAGCACGCCCTGCAGCCGCCCGTATGGGCAGATGACGATGCAGAGCTGCTCCCGGAACCACGCGAAGTTGCCGTAGATGATGATCGTGAAGACCAGCGCGAACACGAACGCCGTCGGGTGCTCGGCCGGTGAACTCGTCATCGCCACGAGGACCTCGTCGGCCCCCATGAAGTAGCTCAGGAAGTTGTGGGACAGGAAGGCCGAGAAGGCCGCGAAGATCAGCCACTTACCGCCGCGGCGCAGGATCTTCTGCAGGTTCCAAGGCATCGCCTCGAGCTGCTTGCGCTGGGTCGCCGAGCCCTCGAGCCATCGCTCGACGCGCCGGTAGAAGCCCTCGAGGAACACCGTGTGCGGGCACGCGTAGCCGCACCAGACGCGGCCGAACAGCGCGCTGAGCACGAACAGCGAGAAGCCGACGCCGGTCAGCAGGAAGTAGGCGAGGTAGAAGTCCTGCGCGTTGAACGTCGCTCCGAAGAGCAGGAACTGGCGATTCGCCAGGTCGACGAGGATGGCCGGTCTGCTATCCACCTCCAGCCATGGCAGCACGACCCAGACCGCGAACAGCACCGCCCAGACGACCTTCTTCCGCGCCTGGAAACGCCCCTTCACATCCGCCGGGTGGATCGTGTTGCGCGATCCATCCGGGTTGATGCAGTAGAGGCTGTCGAGGTCGGGGCGGCGGTTCTGCGCTGCTGTCGGGGCCATGGGAGGCGGCCGGACACGTCCACGGACGCATCCGCGGGCCGGTGCCGGAAGGGGCGAGGAGCCCTCGAAACTCCCTCTCGACCCGGGTGTTTCGGGTCGGATCGAAAAAGCTCGATACGTGCCCCGCACCGCCCACGCGGTGCAGGACATGCGAAGGTCACGGACCGCCCGAACCGCCGACCACCTCGCCCTGCGGCTCCTTGCCGCCGGCGACGTTCGTCTCCCGGATCGTCATCACGTAGGCCGCCACCTGCTGGACCTTGGTCGGACCGAGGATCGGCCCCCACGCGAGCATGCCCTTCTCGACGACACCGTTGGTGATCGTCGCGTGGATCTGCAGCGGACCGCTCCCGTGGATCCACGCGCTGTCGGTCAGGTTGGGGCCGGGAAGCGG
>JBEAPQ010000259.1:0-4691 GCA_041164325.1 Planctomycetota bacterium
AGCGGCCGTCGCGGAGGAACAGCAGCAGGGGCACGCCGGCGTAGACCGGGTCGCTGCCCGAGTCGTGCGCAAAGTGGTCGGTGTTCCAGAGCACGTGGGACGAGCCCTGGAAGCGCGGTCCGCGGTGGTCGTGCGGGCCGTTCTGCTCGCCCAGTCCGAACACACGCTCGCCGATCTCGAGCTTCACGTGCGCTTCGACGTGTCCTTCGCCGTGGACGACCGTGCCGCGCAGCGGATGGTCCATCGACAGCATGCGGCCTTCGGCATCGCAGACCGTGATGCGGAGCGGGTCGTGCTCGATGGCGATGCGGAGTCCTTCCAGCGTGACGTCGGTGCGGTGGTCGGCAGCGTCTCCGTGCACGTGCGGTGATGCGGGATGACGGTCGACGACAGCGAAGCTCTGGCTGGCGTCGCGCACGGCGCCGTGACGGGCGATCCGCACGCGGACGACCTGGGGCGCACAGGCCTCGATGCGGAGGTGGGCGTGCGGGCCCTCGAGGTCGAAGCAGGTGCCGTGCTGGGTCGCACGGCCGAACCCCCCGACCTCGGTGATACGCAGGAGCGTCATGTCGGACAGCCTACGCGAGGCCGATCAGGCGCCGCGCACCAAAGGCCACCCGGGACCCGGGCGATACGGTGCTGCCTCCGGCCGTCCGGTGGCGCGCTCCAACTGGGTCTCGAGGTGGTGGACGATGCCGCGCAGACCGTTCGGGTCCGGAGCCGTCGCCTCGCACCAGATGTGATCCTCGGTCAGGATGCGGCTCGCGAACCGGAGGCGCAGCGTGGGGTGCGGAGATGCGTGGAGCGCGGTCTCGAGGTCCGCCCGCAGTCGCTCGAGCGCCGTGCGCCGGGTGATGCCGGGAAGGTCGTAGAGCGCGCGGCCCAGATGCAGCACGGGCGTGTCGGCCAGGAGGCCGATCATCGCGAGCGGATGGTTGACGGTGACGACGGCCGCCGCCGTGGCGATGGCGGTCGCCGCCGCCTGCATCGATCGGACCCGCACTCCGTCGGCACGGATCGCTTCGACGACCGCGGCGTCGAGGTCGGGAGGCGTGATCGCGACCACGCAGAGTCCGGGGTCGATCGACCGGGTCGCGCGGCGCACGGTCCGGCACAGCTCCAGCGCATGGGGGCCACCGTGCTGCGTGTCCAGCAGGACGCGCGGGTCGTGCGGACCCTGCAGCAGGACGGCGACGAACGGTTCGGTCGGCAGACCGAAGAGGTTCGGCTCCGGCTTGGGCACCGGTCGCTCGCTCTCGGCGCGCCACGCGCGGAGTCGCGACAGCGCCCAGCGTGCGGCCGCCGGGCTCCGCGCGACCGCGAGGCAGGCGAGTCCGTCGAGGAAGTCCGGTGGGTGGACGAAGCGACGGGCGATCGGCGGCGTGTCGAAGTCGCCGATCGCTGCGGCGAGACTCGCCTCGCAGAGTCCGCGGTCGGTGGCGCCGGCGCGGTAGTAGGCGGTCGGGCGTTCGGCGATCGAGGCGTCGCCGTCGATGCCCAGTGTGTCGTGCTGCATCGTGCCGGGCAGGAGCCCGTCCCCGAGATGCGTGGTCGCGCAGCCGAACCGCCGTGCGGCCGCGTCGATCAGGCGGTGCAGCCCACTCCGTCCCTGGAACGTGACGACGAGGTCGGGGAGTTCGGTCTCGAAGTGGCGGACCAGCGTCGGCGCGGCGTGTTCGAGGCGCGCGCGGTAGCGGCGCAGCAGGCGCTGGAAGTCGGGTCGCCCGTTGCCGGTCAGGCGCAGGTCGCGGGCGGCGAGTTCCTGGGTGGGCAGGTCGGCGGGGTCAGGCCGCCGCGCCGAGGCGAGCAGCCGCGCCGGCATCCCATGGACGTCGTAGCAGCGGTGGGTGACCGGGTCGGTGCAGAGCAGCGTGACCCTGTGCCCGCGCCGAAGCAGCCGACGGGACACCTGCTCGTGCAGGTGGAACCGTTCGATCGGCGGTGCTGCGAGGAGGATATGACCCATCGGCGTCCTCCCTCTGATCGGTGCCAGGGCCGGTTCGGCTTGATGCAGAAACGCAACGACCGGCCGCCCGAACCGGGCGCTCGTCCGCGGTCCGTGTCGAGATTCGCGACGGTCGCATCCCGCCCCGGCCGGATCGGTCAGTCCTCGCGGTCGCTCGCTTCGATCCGGGCGATCCGACCAGAAGATCCCACGGCGAAGCCGATGGGAGCGTCCGCCGCGAAGCCGATGGCATGGTGGGCCGCGCGGGCCCCCTCGGGCAGCGGACGCCAGGTCTGCCCGCCGTCGTCGGATCGATCGGCGCCGTGGCTGCCGACGGCAAACACGGTCCACGGCCCGAACCCCGGCGCGAACGCTGCGTCCGACCGGAAGCCACCGGGCGGGACACGGGCCGGGGTGAACGTCCTTCCGCCGTCCGCGGTCCAGGCCGCCGTGCCGTCGCGACGCCCGTGATCGACGTAGTCACCGCCGACGACCACGCCGTGCTGTGCGTCGACGAACGCGACCGCGAAGACGCCTTGGGAGCTCGCGCCGGACAGGAGCGGGGTCTCGGCTGCGGTCCAGGCGCTCGGGCCGCGGAGCACGCGCGCGGCCGCGCCGCCGGTGCCGATGTGGATCGCGGACCCGGTCACGGCGATGCACGAGTTGCTGGCCGCGAAGCCGGCCTCGCCGGGCAGGGCGGGCGGCGTGCCCCGGACCCGCTCCCAGGTCCGTCCGCGATCGGGCGAACGCAGCACGAAGTGCGCGCCGTCCCCGAGAGGATCCCCGAAGACGTAGCCGATGCCGTCCGGTCCGAACGCGATGGAGTCGAAGAAGGCCTTCGGGTCCTCGACGGCGTGGACGACCTGCCACGAGTCCCCGCCGTCCTGTGTCCGCAGGATGCGTGCCGGCGTGCCCGCGGTCGCCGCGACGGCTTCGTCGGCATCGAAGCCATGGATCGAACGGAGGTCCGCCCCATCGGCCTCGGCGACGTGGAAGACATCGATCCGGCGGCCACCCTCGGTGCCGCGGAGCACCGTGCCGTCCTGCCCGCTGGCCCAGAACAGGTCGGACGAGACGACCGACAGTCCACGCAGGCTGACGTCGCCGGCCGGCGCGCCGAGTGCGACGAGTCGTGCCGGCCGCGGCGTGCCGGGCGCCGACTCCACGGCGCAGCCGAAGGCCCCGAACAGGAGTGCCGCACAGGTCAAGAGGCGTGGAACATGGCGCATTCCCGCCACGATCCACGAGTCGGGACCGTGGGGGAAGACCGGGACCGTCTTGCGTCCGGACCCCGGCTCGGGTCGAACAGCGGGACCGCGACCCTCCTCCCGGAGAATCCACCCATGACCGCGAACCTCCGCCTCGCCTTCGCGCTCCGCAAGACCGCCGATCGTCTCGCCGATGGAGCCCGCTACGAGTGGGGTCATGTCGGCCGCTGCAACTGTGGCCACGTCGCCCAGACGCTGACCGACTTCGATGACCGACAGATCCTGCGGATCTTCGGCCAGGACCTCAGCGAGTGGACCGAGCACGCGCGGAACCGCTGCGCCGACACCAACCGGGATCTCGTCGCGCTCTTCGACGTGCTCCACACGGCCGGGATGTCGCACGAAGACGTCCTCCACCTGGAGAACCTCAGCGACCCGCGGATCCTGGCGCGCATGCCGGATGGCGACCGCGACCTGCAGCGCAACGAACGGCACGACGTCGTCCGCTACCTGCGCGCCTACGCCGACCTGCTCGCGCCGGTGTGACCGGGCGTGACTCGATCGAGTCACGGCCGGTCACGGTCTGCGCGCGCGGTGCAGCAGCCAGAGGTCGGCCAGGACGATAGCCGTCATCGCTTCCAGCACAGGAACGATGCGAGGCACGATGCACGGATCGTGCCGACCCCGCCGCGCGACGTCGGCGATCGACGTCGTCGGCTTGACCGCGGCGTGCAGGCGGAGCTCTTCGCCGGACGACACGCCGCCGAGCATGCCGCCGGCGTGTCGCGGGTCGGCGACGTAGGTCGACCCTGCCATGTCGACGACGTCGAACCCGGCGCCGAACGAGAAGCCGGTCACGGCGCCGACCGACAGATAGGCTTCGGCCAAGCGGGCCTTCAGCTTGCCGAACACCGGCTCGCCGAGGTGGGGTGGTGTGCCCTGCACGCGGACCTCGACGAGCCCTCCGGTCGAGTCGCCCTGCTCCTTGAGGCCGAGCACGTGCTCGACCATCCGTGGCGCCACGTCGGGGTCAGCGCAGCGGACCGCGTTGCCTTCGATGCCGTCTGGTTCGAAGCGGGCCGCGCGGTGGGGGCCGATCTGCAGCGCGTGCCCGATGATGCGCACGGCATCCGGCAGGACCTTGCGGGCAATCACGCCCGCCAGCACGCGGGCGACGGTCTCGCGTCCTGACGAACGTCCGCCGCCCCGGTGGTCCCGGTGTCCGTACTTGCCCGCCCAGGTCTCGTCCGCGTGGCCCGGCCGGAACTGCGTCCGCAGGGCCTCGTAGTCCGCCGAGCGCTGGCCCTCGTTGCGGACGACGACCGCGATCGGCATCCCGGTCGTCCGGCCCTCGAAGACCCCCGACAGGATCTCCGGCGCGTCCGACTCGGCGCGCGCCGTCGTGACGGCACTCTGCCCCGGTCGCCGCCGGGCCAGCTCGGGCAGGAAGTCCTCGACGCCGAGCGCGACGCCCGCCGGGCATCCGTCGACCACGACGCCGAGCGCTGGCCCGTGCGATTCGCCGAACGAAGTGACGG
>JBEAPQ010000260.1:0-15192 GCA_041164325.1 Planctomycetota bacterium
TCGGCAGCAGGTTCTGTTGGGCCACCGGAGCATCCGCGGTGCGACCGTCGGCTGCCGCGGCCGCAAGCACCGGTGCTGCGTGCGCGCGTGCCGCCATCGTCCATGCGTCGCGCAGCGCGCGCTCGGCGAAGAGGTCAGAGCCCAGCCGGACCGCAGACGCGTAGACCGCAGCGCCGATCGCTTCGTCGGCCGGGAGCTCGGCGAGCCGCACGAGCACTTCGGCCAGCTCGCGTCCCGCAGCATCGATGCCGCCGTCCACGACGTAGCGCTGCCGCGCCACCTCGGCAGGGGCGAGGCGCAGCGCCGCGCGGCGCGTGCCCTCGTCCGCCGCGCGCAGCGACGCTTCGAGGTGGCCCGGCGTCAAGCCACCCGTCTGTGCGAGCAGATGCAGCGCGTGGATCGAAGCCGGCGCGCGCGTGAGCCGCTGTTCGAGCGCCGCGAACTCGGACTTGCCGAGCGGGACACGCGCCGCGCGCTCGGCCAGCAGGCGCTGCGCGTGGAGCCGCCAGAGCTGGTTCGGGTGGTCGAGGCCCGCGAGCAGGGATGCGGGCGCGTCCGGGTCGAGGTCCGGCTCCGCGTCATCCGCGGATCCCCGCGGGAAGACCCGCCAGATCCGCCCGTGCTGCTGGTCGCGGAGCGGCGTCTCGTAGGCGTTGCCCTTGCCGGTCTTCGCGTCGACGCCCGCCGACGCGCGGCTCGGCGTCGGGTTGTGCTGGACGATCAGGTTGTACCAGTCACAGACCCACACGGCGCCGTCCGGCCCCACCTCGGCGCAGACCGGACTCGTCCACGCGTCCGCCGAGCAGAACAGGTTGTTCGGCCACTGCACGGCGCGATAGCCGCCGCCCACTCGCCGCAGCTCGAAGCTGCCGACGAGCTTGCCGGTCGGACCACAGACGAAGGCCACGCGGTCCTGGTACTCCGCCGGGAACCGCGAAGCCGTGTAGACCGCATGACCCGCCCCCGCGGTGTAGCGGTCGAACTGGTCGACCTGACGGATGTCCTCGGACATCGGGAAGAACAGCGGGTTGTCGTCGGCCGCCGGCGTCCGCGGCTGTTCGAGCTCAGCGCGCTCGTAGGCGGCTCGCGGGTGCGTCACGTACCAGCTCGGGTTGCCATTGGCCGTCGAACCGACGACGTCGAACGCGGTCGTGAAGCCGAGGCCCCACGTGTTGTTGGTCGTGTTCTGCAGGAACTCCAGGCTCGACCCGTCCGGCCGGAAGCGGAACACCCCCTGCCCGAACTGGTGCGTCACGCCGCCGACCTCGCCCCGGAACCCCGAGTAGCCGATCGTCGCGTAGACGAAGCCATCGACGCCCTGGCGCAGGTTCGACGGTCCGGCGTGCGTGTCGCCCATGTTGAAGCCCGCGAACAGGACCCGGCGCTCGTCGGCGACGTCGTCGCCGTCGGTGTCGCGCAGGAACAGCATCTCGCTGCCGTTCGTGCAGACGACGCCGCCGTTCGCGAAGCACATCGACGTCGGGATCGACAGGCCCTCGGCGAACCGCGTGAAGCGATCCGCCCGGCCATCCCCATCGGTGTCCTCGCAGATCGTGATCCGGTCGTGGCCGATGTTCCCGGCCTGCAGGTTGTTCGGGTAGTCGAGCGTCTCGAGCACGAGCGCGCGTCCGCGATGGTCCCACGCGACGTGGATCGGATTGACGATGTCCGGCTCGGACGCGAACAGCTGCACGTCCATGCCGGGTGCGACCTGGATCAGCTTCTTCGACTCGGCCGGCGACAGCGGCTTCTGGCCTTCGGTGATCTCACGGCGCTGGCGGTAGCCCGGCAGGGACACCGCCTCCTGCTCGAGCGTCGGCAGCCCGAGCTCGTCGAGGAGCTTGGCGCGGTCCGGACCGACGGCCCAGAGCACTGCGCGCCGCAGCAGGTCCTGGAACGGCTTCATGTCCCAGACCCGGTGGTCGTGCCCGCTCGCGGTGTAGAAGACGCGGCCTTCGCCCTGGCGGCGCACCCAGGTCCACGGCTCGCCGTCGCGGACCTGGAGGATCTGACGGTCGTCGCCGTGCTCGTCGTGGACGTAGGTCTCGTCCCACGCGCGGTAGCCTTCGAGACCCTGCAGGATCTCGTGGTCCGGCGCGACGTTCTCGACCTGGAACTCCTCGCCGCCGTGACTCTGGAAGCGCGCGCCGACGAGGCCCACGAAGCGCGGCGAGCGGCCCCAGCATGCGGACGCGCAGTGGACCGGGACGAACCCGCCGCCCGCCTCGACGTAGCCGATCAGCGCATCGAGCTGCTCGCGCGGCATCGGCGCGTTCTGCGCCCAGTTGCCGTAGAGCAGCACGGCGTCGAACGCAGCGAGCACGTCCCGGCGGAGCGCGCCTTCCGGGTCCTCGCGGTAGGTCAGGTCGATCCCGACCGCGCCGAACGCCTTCTTGAGCACCCGGTAGCGGGTGATCGGATCGTGGTGCGGGCCGTTGGCGGTCGGCGCACCGAAGAACATCACCGAGAGCCGGCGCGGCTCGTCGACGGCCGGAAGCGCGACGGGAGCCGCGGCTGCTTCCGCAGCTGTGTCGGCGGCCGCGTCGGCAGCCGCTTCCCGAGGCGCGCAGCTACCCAGCGGGAAGCCGGCGAGGAGGAGGGCCGTCAGGCCACGCGTCAGGTTCCGTCGCATCGCGTTCTTCGTGGACAGGAAGTCCAGGCTGCCAGCGAACGCCCGCAGCCGCTGGGGCTCTTGTAGGTTTGTGATCCCGCTGTGTATTTTTCGGCCATGGCACCGGCCCAAAGCGGTTCCCCGGACTGGGCCTCGTCCCTGGTCCCCGGCCAGTTCCGCCACCTGTTCGACCGGATTCCCGGCACGATGTTCTTCGCGAAGGACGCGTCGTTCCGGCTGCGGATGGGCAACCCGGCCTTCGTCGCCCGCTGCGGTCTCCGGCACGAGCACGAGATCGTCGGCAGGACCGACGCAGAGCTGTTTCCTGCGCGTCTGGCGGCCAAGTATCGCCAGGACGACGAGCGCGTGCTGCGCACGGGCGAACCGCTGTTCGACCTGATCGAGCTGTTCCCGAATCCGGCGGGCCAGCCGGAGTGGTCGCTCACCGACAAGCTGCCGCTGTTCGACCGCAGGGGGAGGGTCTCCGGCGTGTGTGGAACCGTCCGCAGCTACGAGGGCCAGCGCGCCGCGCTCCAGCCCTACCTGGAGCTCGCGGCCGTCGCCGAGCACCTCAAGGCCAACCCCACCAAGCCCCTCGACGCGCCGCGCCTCGCCGCGATGGCCGGCTTGTCGACCCGCCAGTTCAGCCGGAAGTTCCGCGCGACGTTCCAGATGACGCCGCGCGCCTACCTGATGCAGCTCCGCGTGATCCGCGCCTGCGACCTGCTCGCCACGACCGATCTCCCGATCACGCGCGTCGCGCTCGCGTCCGGTTTCTACGACCACGCCGACTTCGCGCGGCAGTTCCAGCGGCACATGGGGACGACGGCGACGGCCTACCGCACGGCGGTCGCTCCGCCGATCGCCTGACGGGCCAGCCTCAGAGCACGAACGACAGCAGCGCTGTGACGCCGTTCGCGACGCCTGCACAGAGCAGGGCATCGCGACGGCGGAGTCCGGTCAGCTTGCGGTAGATCCAGGCCTCGACCACGAAGACGAGGACCTCGACCAGGAGCCACGGAAGCCCCACGCTGCGGATCAGGAGCCAGGCGGCGGGGTGCGTCGCCAGGTTCGCAAGAATCGAGTCGGCCGTCGCGCGGGTGCGCCGCGCGCGCGGAGCGAGCACGAAGACGACAGCGAGTTCGACGACGACCGTCCAGGAGAAGGCGGTGGTCCAGGTCATGCGGGGGCAGCCTCACCGTCCGGGCGGGGGAACGACAGCGCGGCGAGCAGAATCGGGATCTCGACCCAGGCGTGCACCGAGGCGAGCACTCCGTAGAGCGCGCGCGTCTCGCCGAACGCCAGGACGAACGCCGCCGCAGCCGCCGCACCCAGGACGGTGACCGGAACACCCTGTCCGAGCCGATCGAGCAGCGCGGGTGCGACCCGTTCCCCGGCAGGTCGGTCGACGGCGAGGCGCGGCAGCACGTGGAGCACCACGGCGTAGTGCATGCACTGCAGGTAGGCAGCCGCCCGGAACATGTCGAGCGCGATGTCCTCGGTCAGCAGTGCGGGCGGCACGAACACCCCGAGGTGCTGTTCGAGGGGCCCGATGCCCGCCGGACCCTGTGGATCGAACGCCGACAGCTCCGCGGCGGCGCCGAAGGCGCCGCCCAGGATCGCGACCGGAACGACGACGAAGACGACGGCTGCCGCCAGGAGGGCCGGCGTCCGAGCCGGCCCCCGGAGCCCGTCCAGAAGGAACCCGAGCGGCGTCAGGTTGTGTGCGAAGGCCAGGACGACGAGCGTCGCGACCGGCGCCAGGATCGCGCCCGTGCCCAGGGCCGCAGCCGCGAGCGCGGCGCTGCACGACGTGCGGGATACGCCGTGCGATGCAAGGAGTGCGACCAGCGCTGCGAGCATCGCCCCGACGCCGAGCTCGGCCTGCATCCGGAGCGTCGATGCACCCAGGCCGAAGACGCCGACCGTCCGGAGCAAGGCGATCAGGGCCACGCCAACGAGAACGCCGACGAGCAGGGGGCGCCGCAGCCTCGGCGCAAACGCGCGATCGACGTAGCGGAGCTCGACGAGGACGTGCGGAACGCCGAACAGGCCGAGCGAGACCGCGTAGGTCAGGAGTGGGGCCTGGACGGCGGCGCAGGCCGCGAGGACCGGCGCCGCAACGGCGAGGACGAGAGGGCGGCCGCACACGGGAGTCACCCGGCGCTCAGGAATCGCCGTCCCCTCGGCTGGAGCGCCGCCTCACCCACACCCACATGACGACCGTGAAGCCGAAGACCGCCACCCCGAGCAGGACGAACGGGCTGTTCGCGGGGCCGACAGGCCCGTCGACGACGACATCGAGGGCGGCGCTCGAGAAGGCATTCATCAGTGGGGTCCTACCGTTGCGGAGTGCGGAGCCAGGTCACACGGAGCGCGGCGGCGCCGGCGCACCCACAGGCCGGTGCAACCACCCGTCGAGAGCAGGATCAGTCCGATCGCCTGCTTCCTGCGATCCGCCTCCTCAGCCTCTTCCTCGAGGGCGCGACCCTCCGCGTCGAGGCGCTGTGACGATACAGGCACGAGGGCGAGAGCGCCGGTCTCGGCGTCGCGGTCGAGGCGGAACCGGTCGATGCGGCGGGAGGCCGCGTCATCTTCGGGCACGTAGGCGTTCGCAATCGGAGCCTCGACGATCTGGATACGCCCGGCATCGCGCAGTGCCTCGATCGGAGGCGGACCGTCTGGCTGCCGGCGTGCCTTCCGCGCCGCTTCGAAGTCCGCGAAGGCCGCCGCGGGCACGAGGAACAGGGTCAGCTTCCCGCGACGCGTCACCGCCCCGAACACGTCGTCGATCCCGAGCGGGAATGGCGCGAGGCCCTGCCGCGCCCAACCGACGTCCGCGTAGGCACGCACGAAGTCCACGGACTCCGCTTCGTCTTCTGCCACCCGCGTCGCGGGGCGCGGCGGCAACCAGATCGAGTCGCCCGGCCGCAGCTCGTCGGCGTCGAGGCCCGGGTTGAGCGCGACGATCTCGTCGACACGGTCCCGGCTCCCGAGACGGGCCAACGCGATGTCCGCCAGGGTCTCTCCCTTCGCGAGACGGTGCGCGCGGCAGAGCAGCGGCACACCCGCCCCTCGCTCGAACGCGATCTCGAGCTTCAGGAGCTTCACCCCCCTCGGAATCACGTCCGGGACGGGCAGTGCCAGCGCAAGCGCAACCGCCAGGGTCAGATTCGGCAGCATCGATTCCTCCTCGGGCGCGGAAAGGTGGCCGCCGAGTCTAGCCCAGGCGGCGGGTCTGCGAGGCTCCCACGCCTCGCATCAGCGCGCGCCCAGACGGACCGGCGTCCGCGTCCGGTCCTCGAAGCCCGGTTGGCCTTCGACGATGCGGAGCGATCGGCGGATCGGCGGGCCGTCGAGGCGCTGGGGCCTCGCGGCACCGGGCCACCGGATCTCGACCGCCTGGACGTCGGTCGCCGAGCCGAGGCCCACGTGCATCCGCAGCGGGTTGGCTCCGAAACTGCCGCCGCTCCCGACTTCCCGGTGGAGGGTCCTCGGTCCGTCCGGTCCCGCCACGTCGATCCGCACGCGGGCACCGATCGCCGAGCGGTTCAGCCCACGGCCCACGAGCTCCAGCTCGATCCATGCGCTTCCGAACCCCGGGTTCTCGTAGAGGGCATCGCGGAAGCCGTCGCCGCGGAGTGCCCCTCCCATCTGCTCGAACACGTCGAGATCGCCATCGCTGTCGAAGTCCGCGAACGCGACCGCGTGCCCCTTCTGGAGGTGCCCGAAGCCTCCCTCCAGCGTCACGTCGACGAAGCCCCGTCCGCCGCGGTTCACGAACATCACGTTCGGCATGAGGCTCGCGTAGGTCGTGTCGCCTGTGCCGAGGTAGAGATCCAGCCATCCGTCCCCGTCGACGTCCCCGAAGTTCGCCCCCATCGGCATCGCTGGGTAGCGGAGGCCGACATCCTCGGCCACGTCGACGAAGCGCCCGCGGCCGTCACCGCGGTAGAGGCGCGCGAAGCCGCAGGTCACGGGCTCACCGCGGTGCCACGCGGCAACGTGTCCGACCGCGGTGTCGTAGCTCGACACGAACAGGTCGAGGTGGCCGTCGTTGTCGAAGTCCCAGAACCAGGCCGGGAAGCTCTGGATCGGTTCGGTCACGCCCGCGTCGCGCGCCACGTCGACGAACGTCCCGTCGCCGTCGTTCCGGTAGAGCCGATTGGCCGCACCCAGGTTCGACACGAAGAGATCCGGGTCCCCGTCCCCGTCGTAGTCGCCGAAGCTGACCGCCTTCGCGTAGCGGAGGTTCGTGACGCCCGCCGCCGCAGCGACATCGACGAACTTCCCGTTGCCCTCGTTGCGGAACAGCTGGCTCGGCGCCTCGCACCGCGACGAGCTCTCGTTGCCGATGTAGATGTCGAGGTCACCATCGAGGTCGTAATCGGCGAACGCCGCGGTCTGTGTCGGGTAGTGCACGTCACCGAGGCCGGCCTCGAACGTGACGTCGACGAACGTGCCGCCCTCGTTCCGCAGCAGCGAGTTGGGGTGCCGCCCGAACTCGTGCAGCCACGCACCGCGCAGGACCAGCACGTCGACGTCGCCATCGCCGTCGTAGTCGGCCTGGACCATGTTCAGACCCCCGCCGAGCCCGTCGAGCCCGGCACGATCCGACGGCTCGGCGAAGCGCCCGTCGTCGCCCTGCAGCCAGAGGCGCGGCGACTCGAGCGGATCCCAGGTCGACACCAGGAGGTCGATGCGGCCGTCCAGGTCGAAGTCGTCGGCCACGGCCCCGCCCGACAGACTGAAGGTGTCGAGCCCCACGGCGCCGGCCACGTTGACGAAGCGCGGGAACGCCCGCGCGGGGTCGGGCTGCAGCCGAGCGGCGGGCAGCCGCAGGTCCGCGGCAACGGCATCCGGCCACGTGCCGAGCGCGAGAGCGGCGAGGTTCAGGAGCCAGATCGCCGTGTTGTGCCAGTAGTCGTCGCCGCGCGCGAGCACGGCCAACTCCTCGAAGCACGCCATCGCCCGCGTCGCGCCCTCCGGGCGTCCGTGCACCGCCGATCCCACGAACGGCAGGATGCAGCTCTCGGGCGAGGGTTCCGCGCAGCAGTTCTCGGTCTCGGCGAGCCGCATCGATGCGACGCCGAGATGGAACAGCACGGCCGCCAGCGCGTTGGTGTCACCCGCGACCCGCTCCTCACGGAGGTCGGTGAGGACTTCGTCGAGGATGCGGATGCCCTCGCGTTCGCGGCCGAGGCGAAGCTCGGCACGCCCGAGTTCGAGCCGGGTGCGCCAGTCCCGGGCGCCACCCGCCACCGCGGCACGGAGCTCCTGCACCTGGGACACGCCGAGGTAGGGATGCTCCCCCGCTGTCCGGTCGCGGATCGCACCCAGCGCAGCGACCATCCGCTGGTGACCCGGGCTCCGGACCGACACCTCGTCCGCCCCACACCCGGCGAAGAGCGCCGCGCACAGGAGGACGTTCGACAGGCTGCGGAAGGGCGACATGGCTACGCGGCGCTCCGCCACGCGGATCACCGGCCGATCGTCAGGCTTCCGCCGCCGTCGGACCAGCCCTGTCCGCTGACGGTCCCGTCCGGCCAACGGACATCCACCCGGTGCTCGCCCTCTCCGACGGCGAAGAAGGCGACCGGCGCCGACTGCCCCAGGTAGCCCGAGCCCGCGCCGATGGTCCGATGCTGGACCCGCCCATCCGGCCCCGTCAGCGTCACGGTGGCGCCGACGCCGGTCGGATTGCCCGCCGGTCCCCGCAGCCGCACGGCGAGACGCGCTCCATGGCGTCGCGCGCGGAACGCCCGGACCGGGCCGTCGTTCGTCGTCAGCAAGAGGTCCGGCGCGCCGTTCCCGTCGAGGTCGGCGATCGCCAGCGCCTGCGCATCCTCGGGAACGACGAAGCCAGCATCGGCAACGGACAGCGGCAGGAACGACAGGTCGCCGCGCCCCGCCAGCACGAGGCCGAGTCCACCGCCGAAGCGCCCCGTCTCCGGTTCCGGCGAGAACGAGTTCTGCGCCAGGACGATGTCGAGGTGACCATCGCCATCGAAGTCCTCGATCGCGATCCCGAAGCCGGGCGAGACTTGGGCGAGGCGAGGCAGGGGCCGCGCGACGAACCGGCCGCCCTGGTTCTCGAGCACGACGGTGCGGAGCTCGTCGACCTCGAGGCGGAGCGAGGCCTCGAGCGCCTCGATCCCGTAGATCTCCGGCAGCGTGGCCCGTGCGAAGCTGTCGTAGGTCTGGAACTTCTCGGCGAGGAACGGCATCGCAGCGCTGCTGCAGCTCCGTCCGCGCACCGGCAGCTCGGCGCCCTCGGCTTCCTTGGACTCGACGACGTCGAGCTCGCCGTCCTCATCGAAGTCCGCCGCGTAGAGCCGGAACGGGTGCGCGGCATCGGCCTTGTACTTGGTGTTCAGACCGAGGTTCGTCACGACGAGATCGAGGTCGCCGTCGGCATCCAGGTCGGCGGCGGCGATCCCGTTCCACAGACCGCGTTGGGCCGCCATGCCGCTCGCCTCGCTGACGTCCTCGAGACGCGCCCCTTCCCGGTTGGAGAGGAGGCGCAGCGGCGCGGCCTCCGCAGCGAGCGCGAGGTCCAGCCAGCCATCGCCGTCCGCGTCGATCCAGCACGCCCCGCTGACCATCCCCGCGTTCGCGAGGGAGGGCGCGACCTCGTCCGTCGCATCGACGAAGCGCCCGCCATCATTCCGCAGCAGGACACTGGACGCAGAGTTGGGGTAGCGACCCGGGGCGACGCGCACACCGACGAACAGGTCGACGTCCCCATCACGGTCGAAGTCCGCCGCCGCCACGCAGCTGCCGCTGCGCCGGATATCCGGCATGACCGAGGCCTCGGCGCGTGCGAACCGACCCGTCCCGTCGTTGACGTAGAGCCGGTCCTCCAGCGCAGCGTCCTCGGCGCCGTGCTCGATGCTCCCACTGACGACGTAGAGGTCGAGATCCTCGTCGCCATCGAAGTCGAGGAAGACCGCTCCGAGATCTTCGTGTTCCAGGTCGCCGGCGAACGGACCTTCCGCCAACTGGAAGGCCTCGCCGTCGCCCCGCGCGAGATGCAGACTCCCGACCTGACCTCGGGCGCCGCCGATGTAGACATCGTCACGGCCATCACCGTTCACGTCGCCGAGGGCAAGACCGGGACCGAGCCGCGAAAGACGGTGCGGGAGAAGGGGCTGGACGGCGTAGTCGTCGAAGTCCGCTTCGGCGTGGAGGGCTCCCGGCGCAGTGCTCGCCTCGAACCACGGCACGATGGTCTCGTCGACGACCGGTCGTGGCGCCGGAAGGTCACCTTCCGTGATCGTGTAGCTGTGGTCTGCAGGAAGGTCCGAATACTCCTGCACGCGACCGCTCGGCCAGCGCACCGTCAGGCGGTCGATGCGCGTCGCCGCACCGAGGCCGATCGCCTCGATGGCCTCGCCCGAGCTCATGTAGCCCCGCGTCGCGGTCACGAGCCGGGTCTGCACGACCCCTCCGGTCTCGACCTCGATCCGCGCGCCGAGACCGCGCCGGTTGGTCGCCACACCGACGAGTTCGACGAGGATGCGGTGCGTTCCCGAGGTCTGGTTCTCGTAGATGCTCGCCGTGTCGTTCATGTTCAGCACGACGAGGTCGAGGTCTCCGTCCCGGTCCAGGTCCGCAGCCACCGAGCCGTAGCTGACGCCGGCCGCGTCGAGACCCCACTCCGCAGACACGTCCTCGAAGCGGAGATCGCCGACATTGCGGCGCGCGATGTTCTTCTCCGCGACGAAGGGGATGTGCCGCGCGAGGTCGAGCGCTGCCTCCCGCTGGCCCGAACGCCAGAGTTCGGTGAACCGCGCCGTGGCGTCCGGGTCGTCCTCGAACAGCGGGATGCCGTTGGTCGCGAACAGGTCCTGGCGCATGTCCTCGTCGAAGTCCGCCAAGCGCACCGTCCACGTCCAGTCGGTGCTCGACAGGCCGGCCATCGGCGCGGTCTCGAGGAAGCGGCCCGTGCCGGTGCCGACGAACAGCATGTTCCGCATCAGCTGGGGAGGTTCCGCGTTCATCAGGAACCACCGCTTGTCGTCCATGCTCCCCATCAGCATCTTCGACATGTAGTGCGTCGTGCTCGACATGTCGGCGACGCAGAGATCGAAGGCACCGTCGTTGTCGACGTCCCCGAAGTCGCTGCCCATCGCGAAGTAGGGCGTGTAGGGCAGAGCGTCGCGACTGATCTCAGCGAAGGTTCCGTCGCCCTGGTTGTGGTAGAGGCGATCGGGCGACTCGAGGTCATTCGCGACGTAGAGGTCCTGCCAGCCGTCGCCATCGAGATCCCACCAGAGCACGGAGAGGCCGTTGCCCTGGTCGGCGATGCCGGACGCTGTCGTGACGTCGGTGAAGCCCTGCGCCCCGTCGTTGCGCATCAGGCGGTCGCGCTGACCCGCGACGAAGACGTGGCCGTCGAGCACGAAGTAGAAGTCCTCGAACCCGGGCGGAACGACGAGTGCGCCATCGCGCTCTTCGAACCGAGGCCGCGGTGGGTGGAGTTCGCGGCGCGTGCGCCGCGTGTCAGCCGGCAACGTCGTCTCGGCGACGAGCTCGTACGGAAGACGGGGGCCGAACACCCGGTTCGTCAGGAGGTAGACGTCGAGGTCCCCATCGTGGTCGTAGTCCGCAAACGCAACGCCGGTCGTCGCAGCGACGAGGTCGAGTCCTTTCTCGCGCGCGCACTCCCGGAACGTCCCGTCGCCCTGGTTCTCGAAGAGCAGGTTCGGCGCCTCGAGATTGCAGACGTAGAGGTCCAGGTCGGTATCGCCGTCGTAGTCGATGAACGACGCCGCGCTGCCCCAGGCCTCCCCACCGTCCAAACCGCCTGCGGACGCGGTCACGTCCTCGAAACGGAAGGGTGCGACCTGACGGTAGAGCCGGTTCGGACCGTCCTGTGACACGAGATAGAGGTCAGGAAGGCCATCGCCGTCGTAGTCGCCGACCGTCAGACCCGAGCCCGAGTAGACGTAGGGCACGACGTTCTCGCGCCGGAGCTCGTGCCGGAACGTGACGCCCGTCTCCTCGGGTGACCGCAGACGGAACCGTTGGCTCCCCCCCGAGCGCGCGGGCAGGGCGCGGGCCGTCAGGCCCACGGCGCTCGGCAGCCCGTCCCGCCGCTCGTCCTCGGCCTCGCCAGAGCAACCAGCGACGGCGGCCAGGACCAGGACCAGGACCAGGAGCGCGATGCGGGGCGTCATCAAGGGAGGGATCGTCGACTCTCGGGAAGCGGTTTCAACCTCGGCCCAGCCGAGGCCCAACCCCTTCAGAACCGGATCACGAAGGACCGTGCCGTGTCCCCGACGACCTCGCCGGTCGACACGGCGCGGACGCTCGTGAACGCCTCGACCGCCCGATCGACAGGCACTTCGTCCGGGTCCAGCAGGTCGTAGCGGTTGACCGTGAACTCGACGTCGGACCCACGGGCCGCCACCGCGGAACGCACCGCGCGCACGGCGCCGTCACGGAACGCCCGTAGCTCGAAGCCCGCGGCCGACGGATGGACCTCGATCTGGATGCTGCTGCCGAAGGAGTCGGGTCCGACGACCCGGAGCAAGACCGCGTACACGGCTTCCTGGTTCGGATCGAAGGCGATCGGCCCGTCGGCGACGCCGAGACGGAAGGCGATCTCGTCCGGGGTGTCGGCGCACCAGACCTGCCAGAGATCGACCGAAGTGACGGTGCTCGTCAACACATCGCCGACCGGATCGGCGGGCACCAGCGCCTCGGCAGACGCGGCCCAGTCTCCGAGGAAGCCGTCGGCGACGATCGGAAGCCGCGGCATCGCGTGGATGTCGACGAGACCGAAGACGTCCGTCGCCCGATCCTGGGTGAGTCCCGGCAACGCTCCTGCCGCCGTCGGATCGGGCAGCGTGCCCGCGACGGGCAGGAACCGGAAGAACTGCGGCGCGAGGTCCCGCGGCGACAGCAACCCTGCGCGCCAAGGCCCGCCCCATCGGATCGACAGCGTCCCCGACGCGTCACCGGTCGCGTAGCGGCGCTCCGCACCTTCGGCGTACGAGCCGAGGACTGCGTCGAGATTCGTGTCCCAACGGTCCACGTCCGCAGCCGTGAAGTCGGAGGGGAACAGCACGAGGTCGTCTGCCTGGTCGTCGTCCTCGCCGACCAACGCATCGAACGCTTCGCGGAGCAGCTCGAGGAACGCCATCAGCGCGCGGTCGGTCCGCGCAGCAGGCGCGCGCAGCAGGCGACCGAGACCCGCGTGCCGGTCCAGCAGCCCCTCGAGGCCCAGCGGCTCCCCGTCGCGCGGCGCGACCAACGCCAGGTCGAAGTCCAGGTCGAAGTCGGCGAGGTGATCGATCGCGAAGAGGGCGCCGGTCAGCAGCGCGCGGAACGCGGCCACGTCCGTCGCGTCGAGCTCGCGGACACCCGGGCGATCCGGCACGGCTTCCGGCAACGTCAACGTCAGGCTCGTCGTGGCCGGCACGCGGTCGAGGTCGAGCAGCGCGAGCCCGAGCGCCGGACGGACTCGGACGCGGAGCAGCTCGACGAGGGCCGGGATGCGCGGCGCGCCCTGGGGCACCCACCAGCGGACCGGCCAGACGTCCGTCCGGAAGCGCTCGGCGAGCGACAGGTTCGCGACGTCGAGCCCGAGCGCCTGGAGCGCCTCGCCGACCGAGTCGAGGACCGCCGTGTCGTCGTCGCGGGCGTTCGCGACCACGAGGACGCGGCTGATGGCACGGAACAAGTTGGCTTCGCCCGAGAACGGATCGGCGCGCTGTGCCTCCGCGAACGTCGCGTCGGCCTGCTCGAGCCCGACGTCGGTCAGCCGGAACAAGCTCTCGTAGCCGAGCTGGGTCAGCTCGATCGCGTCGCCCGTCAGCCGCCTTGCCGTCGCGATGCGGGCCTGCAGGTCGCCGAGCTGCCGGATCCCGGCAACGTAGAGCCGCGCCTCTTCGTCGTAGATGCCGCGGTCCGCGAGGATCGTCTGACGGGCCGTCGTCGGATCGAGGGGATCAGCCCGGTCTCCGGAGGGGCGCCCGGCGATGAACAGGTCGCTGGGCGTCTGGCTCCGCGCGAGCGTCATCCCCAGCCGCAGTTCGGCAGGTCGGAGCAGCACGCCCGGGTCGGGCTCCACGCGGATCGCGAACGGCGCCGAAGCGGGAGCGGAGCCCGGCACGTCGATCGGCGTGCCGGCTTCGACGGTCACGGCGATGAGCCGGGTCAGCGCCCCCTCGGGAATCTCCAGCCGGAAGCCCTCGAGCGGCGTGCCGGCGTCTCCCCGCAGCACAGCGCCACCCGGTCCGACCTGGGCGCTGATCCGCCCCTCGCCGAGTTGGCGGTCGACCGGCGAATCGGATCCGCAGCCGGTCAGGGCGACCGCGAGGGCCGCGAGGAGTGCGAGGGGCTGCGCGGGCATCGGGCCGCACAGGATCGCGGGTCGACTGCCGCGTGTCGAGGGTCGCGCCCCTGCGCGCGATGCGCTCGGCCGCACCGGGGACCCCCCGCGATCCACGACCGCACCGCGGTCAGCCGGACCGCAGGGGGATGTGCCGGGTATGCTTCCCCGGCCGCCGCCCCGCTGCATCGACTTCCAGAACCCATGCTGATCCGCACCTCCGTCGCGTGCGGCCTGCTCGCGCTCGCGGCCCTCGTTCCGGCACGCGCCCAGCAGACCGGTGGCTCCCGACCCCTCTACCACCTCGCCGTCGTGGAGATCGCGGGCGCGGCGGACCTCGATCGGCTCCTGGCGCTCGACCTGGATCTCGCGGCCTGCCAAGCCCTCGAGCTGGGCGCACGCACGGTCGACGTGATCGCCCACGGTGACCAGGACCTGGCGCGGCTGCAGGCGGCAGGGCTGCCTTTCCAGGTCGCCATCCGGGACATGGAGGCCCACTACGCCCAGGAGCTCGCGCGCTTCGGTCCGTTCCAGACCGAAACCCTGACCCCGCCGGTCGGGCAGGGCGCGATGGGCGGCCACTACACGCTCGCGCAGATGGAGGCGATCCTCGACGGCTTCGCGCAGACCTACCCCGGGCTGTGCTCGCCGAAGACATCGATCGGCACGTCGCTCCAGGGCCGTGACATCTGGGTCGTCAAGATCTCCGACAACGTCGCGCAGTCGGAGAACGAGGCGCGGGCCTACTTCGACGCCGTGCACCACGCGCGTGAGCCGGTCTCGATGACGGCCACGCTCGACTTCATGGATTGGCTCCTGTCGTCCTACGGGACCGACCCCGACGCCACGTTCCTCGTCGACGAGCGCGAGCTCTACTTCGTGCCCTGCGTCAATCCGGACGGCTACGAGTTCAATCGACAGAACAACCCCGGCGGGGGCGGCATGTGGCGCAAGAACCGCCGTGCGAACGCCGACGGCTCCACCGGCGTCGACCTCAACCGGAACTACGCAACGGGCTGGTCGGCGCCGAACGGCGGCAACTCGACGAACGGCAGCTCCGACACCTACCGCGGCGCCGCGCCGTTCTCGGAGCCCGAGAGCACCGCGATCGAAGCGTTCATGACCGGGATGGGCTTCTCCCAGTCCTGTTCGACCCACACCTACACCGACGTGCTCCTCCACCCTTGGGGCTACCTGACCGGTGGACCGGCCAACGCCGCCGACTACGCGGCACTCGGGC
>JBEAPQ010000261.1:0-4152 GCA_041164325.1 Planctomycetota bacterium
TGCAGTCCCGGCGGAGTGATTGCGATGACCTTGCCGAAGCGCTTGACGACCGCTTGGCCGGTCGCATCGACGGTGTAGTAGGAGGAGAAGGAGGCGATCAGGACCAGGATCGCCGCCACGACCGCGAGCACGGACCCGAGGCGCAGCCGGGGGAACCCGGGCGGTCGTCGGGTCGGCCGGCCGAAGCCTGGCGACGGGAAGTCGGTGGAGGACGGCCGGCCGAAGCCTGGCGACGGGAAGTCGGTGGAGGACATGGCCCCACGATTAACGCGGACCCACCGAAGATTCGAAAACCGCAGCCCGGTCGCGCAGATTCGCCCGACTTCGTCCGGTCCAGCTGCGGGCGTCCCGATTTGAGGCATCGTCTGGATCGGTGGACAGCGCGGTTCCCCGCTTTCACGATCCGGGACTGAGGGGAGAGCGTCCCCGACCCACGTCATGAAGATCCGCGCCGTCGCGTCCGCCCTCCTGCTCGTCGCTGCCTGCACGGCACCTCCCGCCCCGGTCGAACCGGTCGAACCGGCCGCAGCCGCCCCGCAGGATCCGCAGCCCGTCACAGCGACCCCCGACACCGGCGGCCGGAAGATCGACGACGCGCTGGCCGACGCGACCAACCGTGGCGACAGCGACGCGGTCCGCGCGCTGCTCGAACTCGCCGCGTCCACGCCTTCCGAGCAGGAGGTCGAATACGAGTCGGACCACCTCGGGCGCCTCCGCCTTCTGCCGACGGTCTTCCCGCCGCAGGAAGCCGAGCTCTACGTGCTGCCGTTCGTCGACGACCATGCCGACTTCTTCCGCGGCAAGACAGTCCTCGAGATCGGCACTGGCTCCGGGATCATCAGCCTCTACATCGCCAAGCTGGGCGCGAAGAAGGTCGTCGCGACCGACATCAACCCGTGGGCGATCGAGTCCCTCCACCGGAACGCCGAGCGTCTCGGACTCCGTGATCGCGTCGAGGGGCGACTCGTCACCGCGGACGACATGTCGGCCTACGCGGTGATCGGCGACCGCGAGCGCTTCGACATCCTGATCAGCAACCCGCCCTACAGCCTCGACCTCGACTCGAAGATCAACACGCCCGAGATCGACAAGGGCGACCTCGGCTTCAGCCTGCTGCGCGGGCTCGACGAGCACCTGACCGAGAACGGCGTCGCGGTGCTGTTCTACAACTCGCTCTTCTACCACCTGCTGATGGTCAAGCTGGCCCGCGAGTGGGGCTGGGACACGCGGAGCCACAGCGCGCTGAGCCTGGCGCCGTGGGAGATCGAGCCCTTGTTCAACACCTACCTGCGCCGCGTGTTCGCGCACGAGGGGCTCCCGGACGACCTGTTCCGCTTCGACGACGTCGCGGACATGCTTCCGTACACGCTGACGATCGAGAAGCGTGAGTTCGTGCCCCAGGCGATCCCCCTGCTCGACGGCTACGACTCCGGGAAGGTCTACCGGGGATTCTTCACGCTGAAGCGCCAGGACTGAGAGCCTGCGACTTTATTGAGTCACGGGCTCTCCCGCGGCCGCGGAGCGGCCGCCAGGCAAGCACTTCAGAGGCTGTAGGCTGATTTGGTCACAGCCTCTGAACGCACGACGCAGGGCCACGGCGCAGCGAGCGCAAGTCGGTCCCGGATCGACGCGTTGGTCGCGCGGACCCGTGAGCCCCGCGACCGATCCCATCCCCTGGCACAGCAGATCGGCCGACGCCGTCGCGGCGGAGCTGCAGACGGACGCGGCGCGTGGGCTGACCGCGGTGGAGGCTGCCGCGCGCCTCGACCGGAACGGCCCGAACCAAATCGCGGAGCAGCGCCGCTCGACGTGGCCCGAGGTGTTGGGGCGGCAGTTCCTCGACGTGCTCGTCGGCATCCTGGCCATCGCAGCCGCCGTCGCCTTCCTGCTCGGCGACACGACCGACGGGCTGACGATCC
This sequence comes from Planctomycetota bacterium, assembly GCA_041164325.1. GTDB lineage: Bacteria > Planctomycetota > UBA1135 > UBA1135 > UBA2386 > JAQCBR01. The sequence continues at coordinate 1,920 of JBEAPQ010000261.1, forward strand.
TGGCGATCGTCGTGCTGAACGGCGCGCTCGGCTTCGTCCAGGAGTGGCGGGCGGAGCGGGCGCTGGCTGCCCTCCGCCAGATGCTCGCACCCCACTGCGACGTGATCCGGGACGGCGCGACGATCCGCATCGACGCCGCAGACCTCGTGCCCGGTGATGTCGTCGCGCTCGAGGCTGGGGACCGCGTGCCGGCGGACGTCCGCATCCTCGCGGCCACGCAGCTCGCCTGTGACGAGTCGGCGCTGACCGGAGAGTCCGTCCCGGTCGCCAAGCGCGTCGAGGCCGATGCCGCGGACGCTCCGCTGGCCGAGCGGGCGGCTGTGGCCTTCCTCGGCACGGTCGTGACTCGCGGCCACGGGCGAGGGGTCGTGACCGCCACCGGCGGGGAGACCGCGTTCGGCCAGGTTGCGCACCTGACCGCGTCCGTCCAGGACGAGACCACGCCGCTGCAGCGCACGCACGCACGGCTCGGGCATCGGCTCGGAATGGCCGCCGTCCTGCTCGCGGCATCGGTCGCCGTCCTCGGCGCACTCGGCGGGAGACCTCTCACCGACATGTTCCTGACCGGCGTCTCGCTGGCCGTCGCCCTGGTTCCCGAGGGTCTGCCGGCGGTCGTCACGCTGACGCTGGCGCTCGGCGTCCGCGCGATGACGAAGCGGCGCGCCCTCGTCCGCCGGCTCCAGGCCGCCGAGTCGCTCGGCGCCACCACGGTGCTCTGCACCGACAAGACCGGGACGCTGACGTGCAACGAGATGACGGTGCGCTCGGTCTGGCTCCCACGCGGTCCGGTCGAAGTCGAAGGCCAGGGCTACGCGCCGACCGGAGGATTTGCCACGAGTGCAGGTCCGATCGATCTGCCGACCCGTCCCGACGTCGTGCGCCTGCTCGAGACCGCGGCCGTCTGCACGCACGCGCGGATCGAAGAGCGGGACGACGGGGGCTGGGTCGCGATCGGCGACCCGACCGAGGCCGCGCTCGTCACCGCGGCTCGGAAGGCCGGGATCAACCATGCGACCGGCCAGTCCCTCGCCGAACTGCCGTTCGACGCCGATCGGAAGCGGATGACCGTCGCCCGGACGTCACCGGACGGCAGCCTCGAACTCGCGACGAAGGGGGCCCCCGACGTGCTGCTGGGGCTGTGCACGCAGCTGCGGGACGGCGATGCCGTCCGCCCGCTGACTCCATCCGACGCCGACGCCGTCTGGGACCAGCTCGAGGTCCTCGCGGCGCGCGGGCTCCGCGTCCTCGCAGTTGCCGAGCGACGCGTCGTCCAAGACACACCGGGCTCCCCCACCACCGACCTGGAGCAGCTCGAGGCCGAACTCACGCTGCTCGGGCTCGTCGCGATGTCCGACCCGCCGCGGGCTGGTGTGCGCGACGCCGTCGCGGCAGCACACACGGCCGGGGTCCGCGTGCTGGTCATCACCGGGGATGCACACGCGACCGCCGTGGCGATCGCGCGCGAGGTCGGTATCGAACCCTCCGCGGTCTGCACGGGCTCGGAGCTCGATGCACTCGATGACGAGGCTCTCGCGAATCTCCTCCGCACGGGCGAGGTTCTGTTCGCGCGCACGACCCCCAGCCACAAGCTCCGCATCGTCGAGGCGCTGCAGGCCATCGGCGAGGTCGTCGGCATGACCGGCGACGGCGTCAACGACGCGCCGGCCCTGAAGAAGGCCGACGTCGGCGTCGCGATGGGCAAGCGAGGGACCGATGTCGCGCGCGCCGCGGCCGACCTGATCCTGACCGACGACGACTTCCCGGCGCTCGTGGCCGCGGTCGAGGAGGGGCGACGCCAGTTCGACGGCATCCGCAAGTTCCTCGCCAACCTGCTGTCGTCGAACTCGGGAGAGGTCCTGGCCCTGCTCGGTTCGGTCACCTTCGGTGGACCGCTGATCTTCGTCCCGGCCCAGCTGCTGTGGATCAATCTCGTCACCGACGGCCTGACGTCGCTCGCGCTCGGCGCCGAACCGGTCGAGCCCGACACGATGCGTCGGCGGCCACGCCGGCCCGGCGCATCGATCCTGTCCCGGGGCGAGCTCGGGGTCGTGCTCGTCCAGGGTCTGTGGATCGGGGCGGCCACGTTCGCGGTCTTCGTCTACCTGCTCGCAGAGGGCGTCGCCGTCGAGCGGGCGCGCTCCGTCGCGTTCACCGCGATGGTGCTCGGCGAGCTGCTGAACGCGTGGAACTACCGGAGCTTCCACCTGCCGCTGCGGAGGATCGGCCCTCTGTC
>JBEAPQ010000262.1:0-3540 GCA_041164325.1 Planctomycetota bacterium
GGCCACCAACGCCGCCTGGGCGCGCTCGTGTGCCTCATCGAGACCGACCTCCCCTTCGTCGAGCCCGACGATGTCGACTTCCACGCGCGCGAACTCGGCCTGCGCGCTGTCAGCGCGTTGGCGGGCCTCGGCGATCTGCCCCTCCAGTCGCGAGATCTCCGCCGCCCGGGCATCGCGGCGGGAGACGGCAGCGTTGACCTTGCCCTCGATGGTCGCCAGTCCCTCACGGCGATCCGCCGCCGCGGCCTCGAGCTGTTGGACGCGTCGCTGCTCGGCTGCGAACTCCTCCTCGGCGCGTGCTCGCGCCGACTCCGCGGTGACCAGCGCATCACGCAGCGACTCCACCTCGCGGCCCAACTCGAATTCCTGCGCCCGTAGCGAGCGCGCTTCTGCCTCGAGTTGCTCGGGGTCGCGACCGGACACCTGCTCGTCTTCGTCTTCGGGCTGCAGATGCCGAACGGTGGCGCGGGCCAACTGCTCCAGACCGTGGAAGCGTTCACCGACCGCCGAGAGCGCGAACCACGAATCTTGGGCGGCGTTCAACTGCGGCGTTTGGCTGCGCTCTTCGTCCTCGTAGTGGGTTTCCTTGGCTTGCAGCTCGGCGATGGAAGTTTCGACAGTGGCTTGACGCCGACGCAACGACGTCTCGTCGGCCACTTCGGCTTCCAGGGTCTGCCGATACTGCGTCAGATCATCGGCGAGCAGACGCAACCGGGCGTCGCGGACATCGGTTTGGATGACCACGGCGCGACGCGCTACTTCGGCTTGCCGGCCGAGCGGCTTCAACTGGCGGCGCAATTCCGCGGTGAGATCCTGCAACCGGGTGAGGTTGGCCGCCATCGAATCGAGCTTGCGCAGCGCCTTCTCCTTGCGCTTGCGATGCTTCAACACACCCGCGGCCTCTTCGACGAAGCCGCGACGGTCCTCCGGGGTGGCGTGCAGGATCGAGTCGAGTTGGCCCTGGCCGACGATCACGTGCATCTCTCGGCCGATACCGGAGTCGGAGAGTAGTTCTTGGATGTCGAGCAGGCGGCACTGCTCGCCGTTGATCGCGTATTCCGAACCGCCGTTGCGGAACAAGGTCCGCGAGATCGTGACCTCGGAGTAGTCGATCGGCAGCGCACCGTCGGTGTTGTCGATCGTCAGCGCCACCTCCGCGCGCCCGAGGGGCGCCCGACCTGAGGTGCCGGAGAAGATGACATCCTCCATCTTCCCGCCGCGCAGGCTCTTGGCGCCCTGCTCGCCCATCACCCAGGCCAGGGCGTCGACCACGTTGGACTTGCCCGAGCCATTCGGCCCCACCACACACGTCACCCCGGGTTCGAACTGGAGTGTCGTGGCGGAGGCGAAGGACTTGAAGCCCTTGAGGGTCAGCGTCTTGAGGTGCACGGGACGGACATCTCCATTCGGTGGCATTCCCGCGGGAGGCGGGACCTCGGGGAAGGCGCTCTCGGACTCTACCTAGGCCCCCGAGCGGTCTGGTGGAGCACGCGCTGACACCTAGCGTGGAGAGCTCTGGCAGCGAGGGCAGAAGTAGCTCGACCGGTTCATGAAAGCCTCGCGTCGGATCGGTCTGCCGCATCGCGGGCACGGCTCGCCCTCCTGGCCGTAGGCGTTCAAGGCGCGCTCGAAGTACCCAGATTCGCCGTTCACGTTCACATATAGATCGTCGAAACTGGTGCCACCCTCGGCCAGGGCGTCGGTCATGACCTCGCGGATATGGGCGAGAAGTTCGTGGAGTTTCGGCTTACTGATGTTGCCGGTGGGTCGCCGTCCATGCAGTTTGGCTCGCCACAGGGCTTCGTCGGCATAGATGTTGCCCACCCCGGAGATCAGCGTTTGGTCGAGTAAGGCGCGCTTGATCTGGGTGTCCTTGGCGCGGGTGCGCGAGATGAACACGTCGTCGTCGAAGTGGGGATCGAGTGGGTCGCGAGCGATGTGGGCGGCGATGGCTGGAAGCCGTCCGCTTCGGTCGTCTGGAACGAGGGTGTCGATTGCCAACCAGCCGAAGGTGCGCTGATCGACGAATCTCAGTTCCGGTTGTCCAGGAGAGAAGGCGATACGGACGCGAAGGTGCGGACCGGGATCGTGCCGCGCGGTTTGCAGGAGAAGTTGTCCACTCATCCCCAAGTGGGCCACGAGGGCGTGGTCGCCGTCGCTGAGCGGCAGCCACAGGAATTTCCCGCGCCGGCTGACCGCGGTGAAGCGCTGACCGGTGAGCAGCGCAGCGAGCGGCGTATTGGTTCGACGGACCGCGCGAGGATGCAGGACTTCAACCGCGGTGATGCTGCGGTTCAAGGTGTGCTCGGCTAGGCCGCGTCGGACGGTTTCGACCTCGGGAAGTTCAGGCATGCGGGTCGGACATGTGGGTCAGGCTTGCCGATCAAGCATCGACGCTGGCGGAGTCGCTCAATGCCGCATAGGCCTCAGCCGCGGCTTCCTGCTCGGCCACCTTCTTGCTGCGACCTTGACCGGTGCCCAGGACCTGGCCACCGATGATGGCCTGCGCGGTGAACTCCTTGGCGTGGTCCGGTCCGGTGTCGGTGACGCGGTACTCCGGGACACCCCGGTCCAGCTCCGCCGAGCGCTCCTGCAAGGACGTCTTCCAATCCAGGCCGGCGCCCAGTTGCGCCGACGACTCGATCAATGGCCCGAAGATGCGTTCGATGAACGCCCGAGTCGTCTCCAGATCGGTCGACATGTACATCGCGCCGATCACCGCTTCCATGGCGTCGGCCAGGATCGAGGACTTGTCATGACCCCCGGTGCTCTCCTCGCCCTTGCCGAGCAACAGGTAGCCGCCCAGGCCCAGCGCGCGTGCGACGTCGGCGAGTGCCGTCGCGTTGACCACCGCAGCTCGGAGCTTCGCGAGCTGACCCTCCTGCTCGTCGGGGAAATCCCGGTAGAGCCTTTCGGTCACCACTAGACCGAGCACGGAGTCACCCAGGAACTCCAGCCGCTCGTTGGTGGGCAGCCCGCCATTCTCGTAGGCGTAGGACCGGTGGGTGAGGGACTGACGGAGCAGGGCGGGATCCAGGCGCTGCCCCAGGGCATCCATCAAGGACTCGACAGCCGCATCGTCGACGCCGGTCACGTGACCCCTCTCCCTTCGTTCATCCGCGTTCCGCGGACTGGACATCGCCCGAGGAAAAGACGATAGCGACGACATCCGCGATCGTCGCGACGTCGGTCGGATCACTCGAGGAGCCATCGGGCTCGCGGGTCATGCGGACACCGAGGTGGTCGGCGGCCAGCAGCCAGTCGGTGGCCGATCCGGTCCAGCCGAGCACCTCGACGGGTGTGTCGGCGCGGATGTCGAAGGGATCGACATCGAAGGCCGCCGCAATCGCCGCAAGGTGTGACGGGGATACCTGCGTCATGTCGGTTCACCACGTGAATCCAACGCTGCGAATCCGCTGAGTGCGTCGCGCACCCGCTTCACCACATTGCCCGTGCTCATGGTGGCAGCGCGGCGGATGCACGCGAGTACTTCGGTAGCGGATGAGGCTCCGTGACCGACCACGACGTTCCCGGACAGGC
>JBEAPQ010000263.1:0-8685 GCA_041164325.1 Planctomycetota bacterium
GTGACCATGCGCGCAGCTGCCAGTCCCAGCGCGGGACCGGGGCGGTCGCCCAGAGCACGGCCGCGACCAGCAGCGCGACCCATGCGCCCTGCGCCAGTCGGCCGATCGTGTCGACGCTCTGGCGTCCGCGCTCCAAGAACACGTAGACCAGGACGAAGCCCGAGACGAGTCCGCCGATGTGCGCCGAGTTGCTGACCATGGGCAGCATCCAGCCCAACAGCAGGTTGGCTGCGATCAGCGTCAGCAGGCTGCGTGCTGGGTGGTAGGACAGGAAGTCGAGTTGGGTCCTACCTCGCCTCATCATCAGGGCGACCAGCGCGCCCATCATGCCGAACAGGGCGCCAGACCCGCCGACGAGTGGCGTCACGGGAGAGCCGAACGCCGTGCCGACGACCGCCCCGCCGATCGAGCCGACGACGTAGAGGAGAGCGAATCGCGGAGAGCCGATCGCGCGCTCGAGCTGCGGCCCGACCAACACCAGGAAGTAGGTGTTGAAGCCCAGGTGGAGCAGTCCACCGTGGAGGAATGCGTAGCTGAGGAGTCGCCACGGCTCATCGGCGAGAAGGAGCCCCACGGCTGCGCCGTGCTCGACGAGGGAGCGCGTGGTCGGCGCGACCAGGTCGGTCAGGACGGCCAGGGTCCCGTAGGCGATCGCGACGATCCACGTGCACGGTGTCTCCTCGAGCTGCTCCCAGACAGTGCGCCGTCCGCTCATGCTGCACCTCCGGCGATCCGCCAACGCAGCACGCGCGCGCGCGCGCGGTCGAACGCCTCGTCCGGCGTCAGGCGGCGAGTTCCTGCTCCGGGGGGTGCGGCTGCGCGGTCGAGGAACACCCGTGCGGCTTCACGGTCGCCGCGCTGCAGCGCGAGGCGGCCCCGGGCCAGGTCCGCGCGGCGGTGCGGTCCGTGGGAGCGTTCGTGGTCGGCGAGGATGCGCTCGGCGGTCGCGTCGTCTCCGGTCCGTTCGCAGGCCTCCGCGAGTTCGAGGAGTGCGCGCCCGAATGCGTGCGCCGGGTCGATCCGCACGACGTCGGCCAGCGCCAGGCGCGCCTCGTCCAAGGCTCCGACCTGGAGGAGTGCGCGACCGAGGTGGAACCGCGCCGCTACGTGGGTCGGTTCGAGCTGGAGCGCGCGCCCGAAGTGTGGGATCGCCTTCCCGGCCTGGCCGAGGCGCAGCTGGGCGAGTCCGACGGTCACGTGGTCGGGTGCCGTCTCGAAGTGTCGGAGCCGATCCTGGGCGGTCAGCATCGGGCCCTGGTCGACCGACATCCGATCCCGCACGCGGGCCAGCCAGAGGCGGAGCCCCGGCAGGAACGGGGGCCAGGCGAGTAGCGCCAGCGCGATGGCCGGAAGCACGTAGGAAGCCAGTCCGCCGAGCAGGGTGCCGAGGGGGACCGCGATCGCCAGCGCGAGGTCCGGCTCGGCATGTGCGAGACCGGCCACGGTCAGCGCCGTGCCGGATGCTGTGCACAGCGCGAGGGTCGCGATCCCTCGGGTTCCCAGACGGGGAGCCCGCATGGCCGCGTGTGCCGACGGTTCGGAGCCCTGCTGTGGAGCGTGTTCCATGGGGACTCGCGTTCAGTCAGCGAGCGCCGCGCGAAGGCGCGTAGCCGCTTCTTCGGCGGGCATCGAGTTGATGTACATGTCCGCGCCGAGTTCCAGGCCAGCGAGCTGACCGGTGCGAGGCTGGGCCTCGAAGTGCCAGTGGAACGCCTCGCCGGGAACGCGGTGAAGCCATGCGTTGAAGGCCGGACCGTCGAATGCCCGGTCGAACGCCCGGAACATCTGCGCGAGCGCGACGCCCAACTCCGCGTCGTGGGCCCCGGCGTCGAAGTCGTCGTCGGGATCGAACGGTGCGAGCCAGGTCTCGAACGGGAGGCGCGGGTCACGCGGTGAGAACACGGCGTAGCGCTCGCCGGCGTAGATGATCCGGCCGTCGGCCGCGGCGCGGTCCAGCTCGGCCACGACCGCCGAACCGTGATGGCGGGCGCGCGTCAGCTCCTCGACGAGGCGGGGAGGGAGCATCGGCAGGCCGAGGATCTGGCTGTGCGAGTGGGCGATCGACGCTCCGGCTGCGCGCCCGACGTTCTTGAACCAGAACGCGAGCCGCACGTCCGGCTGTGCTTCGAGGTGGAGCATCCGGCGCCGGTAGACACCGAGCGCTTCGCTCCACAGCTCCGGTTCGAGTGCTCCGGGGCGCGTGCAGTGCGCGGCGCCCTCGGCGACGACTTCGTGCCAGCGGCAGGCCGGGTAGAGATTCGGGAACGCCCGGACACGCCAGCCGGGAGCGTCGGCCGAGGTCCCCGGCGCACGCACGGCGTCGACCTCGGGTGGGGTCGATGCCTCGGCCCCCGCGCAGAACGGACAGCGGTCCGCCCCGTCTTTCCCCGACACCGTCAGGAGCGGGCGGCCGCGCCTGCTGGGTGCGACCAGGATCGGGCGCCCGGTACTCGGGTCGTGCGCGAGGCGGAAGTCCTCGGTCCGCGGGTCGTCGGTCATCGGCAGGCGGCGTGGCAGCGGTCACAGTGGTCGAGCTCGCCGTCGAGGATCGCCCGCCGAGTCGTTGCCGCGTCCCCGGCTCGCGCCGACGCTGCGATCCCGCGGAGCCACGCCTCGGACTCTGCCGCCAACGTCGCGAAGCGCGGCACGTCGAGCCACGCGAGCCGTCCATGTCCGAGGGCCATCACGTCGGCGGCGCGGTCGGCCTCGGCAGCGACGATGTCGAAGCGCATGCCGCCGTCCGCACGCTCGGCCTCCGGCACGAGGATGTCGTCGTAGACCGGCCCGACCACATCCTCCATGGCGCTCTCCCACGCGGCGTGGACGTCTGGAGTGCCGCCCGTACCGGTCGCGCAGGAAGCCGCGCTCCAGGCGAGGCCTGCGGCCAGAACGGGAACCCAGGATGTGCGGCGCAGCATGGGTGGCAGGGTAGCGGGGCGTCGCGCGCCGGGCCATGGCGGGGCCTGCACCCGTGCGCCGATCAGCGGGTCCTTTCGTCGAGGATCACAGCGCCCGGGAACCGCTGGTCCCAGGCCGGCGCGGAGGATCCGATCCAGCGATACCGGCACCGGACGCGAAGCTCGTCGTGACCCTCCGCTGCGATCCAGATGCGCTCCCCACGGACGAAGCGCTCTTGCACGGCGCCTGCGGGCGCGGCCTCGAGCGAGACCACCGTCAGCCGTTCGTCGGAGATCGGCATGCGGAACAGGCGCGGAGCCCGACCGTCGAGACGGTAGAGCACTTCGACTTCACCCTCGATGGCATCCGGCCATCGCGCCTCGGGCAGCGTGGAGCAGCTCGCGAGCAGCACGAGCGGCGCTACTCTCCTGCGGATGTTCGGGGGCATTGCCATCGCCGGAAACCTGCTCTGCATCTCGTCGACCGACGCGCGGGGAAGCCTCCATCTCTTCGACCTCGGCGAAGGACGACTCGCGTCGCGCTTCGGTTGGTCGGCCGACGACGGTGGCCCGAGCGATGCTGGTGGGGTCGCGTTCGATCGAGACTACAACATCTACGTGGCTGACACGCGGAACGACGTGGTCCGCTGCTTCACGGCCTTCGGTCAGCCGGTTCGCACGCTGGGTAGGCCGCACGAGCGCGCCCCGGGCGCCGTGGCGCGCGACCGACGCGGTCGCCTCGATCGCCCCTACGACGTCGCGGTCCAGGGTGACACGGTCTACGTCGCCTGCGGGGACCGATGGCTCGTGCGCGGTGTCCAGCGCTTCCGGCGGAGCGGCGCGGTGCTCTCGCCGCTCGAGTCGTTCGGGCTGGGTGAGGAACGATTCGGCGCGCCGCGCGGTGTCTACGCGGGGCCCGAAGGCGTCTTCGTCGCGGACACGCTGCACGGGGTCGTGCAGCGCTTTCGCCTGGACGGCACCTACCTCGCGCGGATCACGACGGCCTGCGGAGCGGACGATGTCTCGCGTCCGGTGGCCGTGCTGCCGGGCCGTGGCAGCGACGTCCTGGTCCTCGATGACGGGGATGCGCCAGGACTGCACCGGGTCTCGTTGGACGGACGCCACGTCGAGCCACCCAGCGGGCAGCAGGGGCTCGAGAGCCCGTTGGCGATGACCCGGGACGGGCAGGGGCGCGTGCACGTGCTGGATCAAGACGGGGAGCGCGTCGTCCGGCTCGACGAGGACCTGCGGGTCGAGCGCGAGATCCTGCGGCTCGACGAGTTCGGCCTCGGGCCGAACGGATGAGCTGCGCCCTCCCGCGCATGCCGCGGAACGCCGATACTCGGGCGATGCGTCGTCCCGGCGAGCCACCGACCCTGAGCGCGTTCGACATCGGATGCGTCGTCGTCGGCGGGATCCTGGGCGTGGGGATCTTCTTCACCCCGCGCGCCGTGGCGCGCGCCGTCGACGGGCCGCTCGAAGTCGTGTTGGCTTGGGCCCTCGGCGGGTTGATCGCCGGGCTCGGGGCGATGGTCTTCGCGGAACTCTCCGGGCGGGTGCCCGGGCACGGCGGGATGTTCGCCTACATCCATCGTGCGTTCGGGCGGCGACCTTCCTTCCTCTACGGCTGGGCCAACTGGCTGGTGATCCAGTCGGGCGCGATGGCCGTCATCGCCCTGGTGCTCGTCGACTACGCGGGCCAGATGGTCGGTGCGGAGCAACCGCCGTCGGACGGCGCGCGGGTCACGATCGCTGCAGCTGCGATCCTGCTCTTCACGGCGCTGAACGCGTTCGGTCTGCGCGTCGGGCGGGGCATCCAGAACGGCCTGACGGTCGTCAAGGTGCTGGCGGTCTTCGCGCTCGTCCTCCTCGGAGTCCTCACGTTCCACGGCGGGCACGCGGCGCCCGTCGCCCAGGCCGACAGCGGAGAGCGTGCGCATCCGGGACTCGCCCTGCGCCTCGCCGCAGCCATGCTGCCCGTCCTGTTCAGCTTCGGTGGTTGGCAGCAGGGGAGCTTCCTCGCAGGCGCTGCGCGTCGCCCCCGCGATGTGGCGGTCGGCGTCCTCGTGGGCGTTGCGGTCGTCGTGGTCGCCTACCTCGGCGTCAACCTCGCATTCCTCGCGCTGCTCGGCTTCGAAGGCGCGCGTGCCTCCGAGGCCATCGGCGCCGACGCGGTGCGCGTGGCGTTGACGCCGTTCGGCCTGGGCGACACCGGGGCGCGGGCGCTCGCGGCACTCGTGGTCGTGTCCTCGCTCGGCATCCTCAACACGATCTGCTTCGCACCGCCGTTCGTCCTGCACGCGATGTCGAACGAGGGGCTGTTCCCCGCTGCCGTGGGACGCCTGCATCCGACGAGGCACGTGCCGGTCGTTGCAGTTCTCGTGCAGGGGCTCTGGGCGGTCGTGCTTCTGCTGGCGACGCACGCGTGGGCCGACTCGTGGGGGGGAGGAGGCGGTGCGGGCGATGTGCTCGGCTTCCTCCTCGACGGCGTCGTCTTCGTCGACTGGCTGTTCTTCGGGCTCTGCGGTCTGGCGCTGTTCCGCCTGCGGCGAACTGGTGGGGAGAATGCCGCGGACGGCTACCGGATGCGCTACCCCCGCGTCGTCGCCGGTGCCTTCACGCTGTTCGCGCTCGCCGTGACGACCGGCGCCGTCGCGACCAGCCCGCTGCCCTCGCTCGCCGGCCTCGCGGTGTGCGGCGCGGGCGGCGTCATCGACTGGATGCGGTCTCGTCGAGCCGTCGGTCGATGACGATGCGGCCGTCGACCATCACGAGGGTCGGCGCGTTGCGTGGGTCGATCGGGTCTCCGGCGAAGAGGCAGAGATCAGCGTCCTTGCCGACGGTCAGCGAGCCCACGCGATCCGCGATGCCGATCGCGCGGGCGGGCTCCAGCGTCAGTCCGCGCAGCGCCGCCTCCGCCGGGAGTCCGAGTCGGACGGCCATCGCGGCCTGGACCTGGAGGTCCTCCTGCGGAACGACCGGCGCGTCCGTGCAGATCGAGGTCGGCACGCCCGCGGCCTGCAGCGCCGCGGCGTTGCCGACGTAGCTCGACTCGTAGAACTCGAACTGCCGCGGTCCGATGTTCATCGGAACGCCGGAAGCCGCGAGCACATCCGCGATCTTGAACGAGTCGTAGACGCCGTGGGAGATCACCATGTCGGCGCCGAGACCCCACTTCACGATGCGGATCGCGGTCATCGTGTCGTTGACCCCGTACGCGTGGAAGATCACCGGGAAGTCCCCGCGCCACAGCCCGCGCAGCGCGTCGAGCCGCGGATTGTGCTCGGGACGATCCGAAGCGTCGCCCGCCTCGAAGCCCGCGAGCGCTTCGTGGTAGTCCTTCGCGTCTGCGAGGACCTGCTTCAGCATGTGGTGCAGGCCGAGCCGGGTGGAACCGAGATCGCCGGCTCGGCGCGCCGGGTTGCCGCCTCGCGCGTGGAGCGCGATCTTCAGCGCCCCTGGATAACGGATCAGCCGCTCGTCGAAGGAGGGGCCCGCCGTCTTCACGAGCGTCCCGAGTCCGCCGATCGTCGAGCCGGAACCCGGGATGATCAGCGTCGTCGTGACGCCGGCCTCGACGGCTCGCTGGAGTTCCGGGCTGTCCGCCAACACCAGGTCGAGCGTCCTCAGCTCCATGTTGTGGGGGAGAACGGTGTCGTTGATGTCGCCACCGGAGACTCCGACGTGGCAGTGCAACTCGACGATGCCCGGCACGAGGAACCCCTCGCCGCCGTCGAGCACCTGGGTGCCCGGCGGGCACTCCAGAGAGCGTCCGATGGCGGCGATCTTGCCGTCGAGGACGAGGACCTCTCCGGCCTCGAGCGGTGCCGCATCGACCGGGAGGACCTTGGCGGCGCGGACCAGCCACGGGCCGTTGGCGGTCCGCAGCGGAACCGGACGCTGGGCACGGCCGTTCCCCAGGCCGACAGCCGTCACGGTGAGCGCTGCGAAGAGCGCTGCGCGAGCGCTCGGGTAGCCTGCCCTGGTCGATCGTCCCATGCGGCCGAGTGTAGCCGGGTCTCCCCGGCGCACCGCTCCCGCCGCGCTTGCCTCTTGCCTCCCCGAGGGCTTTCTGCTTCCATCCTCGCCCCCACGGCGGGATAGCTCAGTCGGTTAGAGCGGTGTCTTCATAAGGCATAGGTCGCCGGTTCAAGTCCGGCTCCCGCTACTCCAAAGGCCGCAAGGCCCAGGGCAGCACCTCCGATCGCCCCGCGATCGGAGGTGTTTGCGTTACCGGCCCGGGGCGGCGAGGGAAGGCGCCGGCGATGTGGGCGAGGGGTTGCTCGGTCGAGGGTCAGCCCCTACGACCCCCGATACGGTCGCGTCGGATCCAGCGGGCGTGTCGAGGAAGCAAGGAGAGTCGATGAGCGGCATGCACGCTTGGTCCGCTGTCTGTCCAGTCGTCCCGGTTCTTCGGGCTTGCCCGTCCCCGGAACGGACATGGAGGGCGGTGCGGAATCCACGTGCTTCGTGCGCGTCTCGGGGGTCGAGGACGTGAGCGATCACCGATCGGTCGCGTTGGCCGCACTGCGGCTTGCGTGCGAGGACATCGCATCCGGGCAGCTCGATGCTGCCGAGCGGCGGTTGGCGTCGATCCCCGCCGCCCTCCGGATCGAACTCCGGATGGACGAAGCGCTCGCGCGCTCCTCGCTCGCACTCGGTCGCGGTGACGTGCGGCGTGCCCTCGATGCGGTGAGCGATGCCCTGTTCGAGCAGCCCGCCCACGCGGGGCTCCGGCTGCATCGTGGCAAGGTGCTCGCCGCGATGGGGCGCCGGGAGGAGGCGCGTGCGGACTTCCGGTTCGCGGCGTCGGAGCGGTCGCTCCGCGGCGAGGCCGAGCACCTGCTGCGCGCGCTCGAAGACGCGGCGGGCTGAACGAGGCGGGCGGGTGGGGTCGACCTCGGGCAGGCTGCAGGCCGCGCTTTCAAGCATCGTTTCTGCGTATGGAAAAGTCGCCCGAGACGGTGTGGAGAATTGGGCAGAACGTCCCACCGCATCCTGCAGTACGGGCTGCCGTCGATCGCGTGCGCTGGACCGAAGTATAGGCCCAAAAAAGACTTGGGTTCCTCTCAAGGTCGGCGGCGCACGCTGCGCGCGTCGTGCAGGATTCAGTCAGAACCTCGGACTCGAGTCATGCGCAACCTGCTTTCGAACCCCATCCTCTCCCTCGTGGCCCGTCCCAGCCTCGCCGCGTCGGCGCTCGTGCTGGGCCTCGTTGTCGGCCTGACCGGCACGCGGGGCGTCGCGGCTCCGGCACCCGTCGCCTTCGTCGAGGCAGAACTCGCCCCGCTGTCGGCACCTCAGAACCCGACCCAAAGCAAGGGCCTGCTCACCCAGGGTGGCGGTCTGCGCCGGGGGATGACGTTCCAGGGTGGCGGTTCGAACAAGGGCTTCACGGGTCAGCACGACCCGGGCCTCGTCATCACGACGGGACGCCCGACGAACGCCTCCGGCATCCTGCCGCACCCCTGATCCTGCGCACCCCGCTCGTGACCGCGAGCGTCCGGGCCTTCGGAGGCCCGCGAGAATCTCAGCAGGGAGAGTCCGCGCTCGGGCTTGGGCCGGCGTGCGCGCGGAGCGCGCCCGTTCGGCGCCGAGCGGACTTCGACAGGTTGTGCGTCTCTCGAGCTGATGCTCCGCGACCCCGGTCGCCGTAGCCGAGCGATGAGGTCGCCGCGCGCAGACGGACGAGGTCACGGGCTGCGCGGCAAGACGTTCCCCGCTCGGGGCGAGGTTCGCCTCACTGCCAGGTCAGGCCGAGCACCGGAAGGGCGAGCGAGACGACGTC
>JBEAPQ010000264.1:0-5329 GCA_041164325.1 Planctomycetota bacterium
GCCTGCGCCATCGCCACCGGATTCTGGGTCCTCGTCGTCACGCTGCTCGGGACGGCGGCCGCACCCACGGACGCATCCGCGGACGTGTCGGGGGAGCCGCCGAGGCCTTCCGCGCGGCCGCCGGTCCTCGACCACGGCTCCACGGAACGCGTCGCGGTTGCGGGCGCGACACAGTCATCCATGCCGGGCGCGAGTGCCCGGCCCGACGACTTCGACGCGTGCGTCGAGGAACTGACCAGGCTCGGACTCGCGATCCAGACGGCCTTGGAGAGCGGCCAGGAGGCCGTCGTCCATGCCCACAACCGCGCGGCCGAGCAGATGGTCGCCCACGTCACGACCGCGTTCCGGGACGCCGGGATGCTCGCCCTCGACCGGCTGGTCGGTCCGCCGACCGGCGCAGCGCCCCTCGCGGGCATCCGCAGCCGCGTCCTCGAACGCCTCCTCGCCGACGACCTGCGCGCGCGGCACGCACGCCGCGCGGGGCGCATGCCGGGCCCTCGGCTCGACCCGCTCGTCGATGCGATGCTCCCCTTCGTGGCCGAACGCGTGGAGCTGGCGCAGGCCCTCGGGGAGCGGCTCTTGACGAACCAGCCCTACCTCGGACCCGCGCAGGAGCCTGCGGTCCTGGACCTCTGCGAGCGGACCGCCGAGCAGCCGTTCCTCGTCGACGTCGTGCCCGGCCTGCTCCGCACGCTCTGGAAGAACCTCGAGGACGCGGGCGCCACTCCGGGCGGCAGGCTGCGGGCCCTGGCGCTGCTGTTCCTCCAGGACCCGAACCCGGCGCGACGCCGCGCAGCAGCGACGCGCCTGATCCTCGATCCGGCCCACCGCGCGCTCGCAGTCGCCGAGACGCTCCGGTCGGAGGATGCCGGGCTCGCGGTGGCGGTCGCACAGGCGGCTGCGGTCGATCTCGACCCGACGGCTGCGCTCGAGATCCTCGACGCGGTGGCACCTCTCGGGGGAGCCGCGCTGACACCCGCGTTCGTGACCCTCGGCATGCGGGCTCCGGACACGCTGACGTCGGCCTACGGGCGGGCACTCGCGGACGGCGGTGATCCGGCGCTCCGCGGGAGCCTGCTGACCGGGGCGACCGCACGCCTCGGGCCGGCGGCCGTGGAGCTGGCGGAACTCGCCTTCCGCAGCGATCCGGATCGGGATGTCCGGTCGCGCGCGCTGTTCGCCCTCGCTGCCCAGGCCGACGTCGACCGCGCCGAACGGGCGCTGCACGACGCCCTGGACGATCCGGCGCTCGGCCGGGACGCAGCCTGGCTCGGCGTCGTGTCTCTCGCGCTCCGCAATGTCGCCGGCCGGGGCGCCGAAGCCGCGCACTCCCGGATCGCCGAGCGACTGCGCCTCCACCCGGCGTTCGGCGGACGCGACCGCCGCGCGCTGGAGTCCTGGCTCGGTCGCCACGCAGCCGGACCGCGCTGAGGGACCTCGGATGCCGTGCCCGGACACGAAAGAACCCCGCTCGGTCGCAGCTGCGACGGCGGGGTCCAGCACGCCGTGGGAAGCCTGCGTTCGCAGGCGTCGCCTTGGCGGGGGGTGGTCGAAGGAGCGAGGCGCGGCGGGACGACCCCGCGGCGCCCTCGGCTCACTTCTTCTTCTCGGTGTGCACCGTGTGCCGGCGCAGGCGCGGGCAGTACTTCTTCAGCTCCAGCTTGGCGGTGCCGGGCTTCTTGAGGAGGGTGTAGTTGCGGTCGCCGGTCTCCGAGCAGACCAGGTGGACGATCTCGCGCTTCTTCTTGGGCTTGGCCATCGCAGTGCTCCCGCGTTCAGGGGGGCGGAGGAGAGTAGCCCGGGCGCCCCATGCGTCAAGCACGGCGTGCAGCCCGTTCTCGGAACGCAGCCCGAACCGAACGCGGTGGCGACCCTCAAACCCCGTTCCGAGCTGGACTTTCGCCAATCCCAGCGAGCCCGGCCCGGGCAGGGATGCTGCTGCCCGCCGTTGATTCCGTCCCGCCGACCCCCGAGCCTTCGACCCGTGACGGAGGCCGGAATGGACGAACACGCGGCGGACGCGGGGCCGATCGCCCTGGTGACGGGCGCGAGCCGGGGGATCGGCGCGGCCATCGCCCGGCAGCTCGCCGCGGACGGACACGACGTCGCCCTGGCCGCGCGCAGCGCAGGTGCACTCCAAGGCCTCGTGGACGATCTCCGCCGCCTGCATCCCGACCAGCGTTTCGCGGCTCTGCCGGTAGACCTCGGCGCCGACGGAGCCGCAGCCGAGCTGGTCGCCCGGTGCACGGCCGAGCTCGGACCCCCGACCGTCCTCGTCAACAACGCCGGCACAGCGCCGTCCGCCCGACTCGAGGACACCGACGACGCGGCGCTCGCGCTGGTGCTCCGCCTCCACGTCGAGGTGCCGTTCGCGCTGATCCGTGCGGCTCTACCCGCGATCCGGAGCCGCGGAGCCGGCGTCGCCGTCCAGCTCGCGTCGACCGCGGGGCTCCGGGGCTTCCCGTTCACGGCCGCCTACTCCGCCGCCAAGCACGGCATGGTCGGCCTGACCCGCGCCCTCGCCGCCGAGTGGGCGCGGACGCCGGGCATCCGGGCCTTCGCGGTCTGCCCGGGCTTCGTCGACACCGAGATCACACGGCGTGCCGCTGCGGACGTCGCCGCACGGGGCCGGAGCAGCGCCGAAGATGCGTTCGCCGCGCTGGCCGCGATGAACCGGATCGGGCGCATGCATTCCGTCGAAGAGGTCGCCGCAGCCGTCGGTCGCCTCGTCCTCGAACGCCCCACCGGGGTCGTCCTCGACCTCGACCGCGATCCCCCGCTCCTGACCGACTGAGCCCGACCCCGATGAGCCATGGCCCGTTCGACTTCCGCTTCGACGTCCGTGACGACGGCGTGGCGATCCTGACGCTCGACCGACCGGACACGCTGAACTCGCTGACGTTCGCGATCTACGGACAGCTCGAGCGCCTCTTCCTGGACCTCGAGCACGACGACGCGGTCCGCGCGATCGTGCTGACCGGCGCCGGCAAGGGGTTCTGCAGCGGCGGCAACGTCGACGACATCATCGGCGCGCTGTTCGAGGCGGACGCCGCCGAGACGCTCCGCTTCACGCGGATGACCGGCGCCGTCGTCCGCAACATGATGCGGCTGTCGAAGCCGATCGTCGCGGCGATCAACGGCACGGCGGCCGGCGCCGGCACGGTCCTCGCACTGGCGAGCGACTTCCGCGTGCTCAGCGAGAAGGCGAGCTTCCGGTTCCTGTTCACCAAGGTCGGGCTGACCGGCGCCGACATGGGGGCAGCGTGGCTCCTGCCCCGCACCGTCGGACGCGGCATCGCCACCGAGCTCCTGATGCTCGGCGACAAGGTCGACGCGGCCGAGTGCCATCGGATCGGGCTGGCCAACCGCGTCGTCGCGCCGGACGCGGTGCTCGACTGTGCGATCGGCCTCGCCGAGCGCCTGGCCGCGGGCCCCGGGCTCGCGCTCGCGATGACCAAGAAGATGCTGATCCACGAGGCCGCGATGGACCTCGATGCAGCGATCGAGCAGGAGGCCCAGGCGCAGGCCCTGCTGCTCCGCTGCCGGGACCACCGCGAGTTCTACGACGCCTGGAAGGAGGGCCGCGAGCCGCGGTTCACCGGACGATGACCGATCAACCCTTCGACGCCGTCCTCCCCGACGCCGACCTCGACGCCGCGCAGCTCGCGTTCGCGCACCGCATCCGTGCGTTCGCCGCCGACAAGCTCGCGCCGCACGCACGCCGCATCGACGAGGAAGAGACCTTCCGCCACGAGTCCGTCGCCGAGCTCGCCGAGGCTCGGGTCCTCGGCGGACCGCTCCGCCCCGAGAACGGGGGGGCCGGCTGGTCGGCCGTCGAGCTCGCGCTCGCCCACGAGGAGATCGGTGCGGTCTGCGGCAACACCCGCGGGTTCCTCGCCGTCCACACCGGCCTCGTCAGCCAGTGCATCGAAGCGCACGGCTCCGACGCGCAGCGCTCGACCTGGCTGCCCCGCCTCGCCAGCGGCGCGATCATCGGCTGCTTCGGGCTGACCGAGGAGGAAGCCGGCAGCGACGTCGGCGCGATGCAGACTCGGGCCGCGCCCGTCGGCGACGGGACCTACCGCATCTCCGGCAAGAAGATCTGGATCACCAACGGCGGCATCGCCGACGTCTGCCTCGTGTTCGCGAACGCCGACCCGTCACAGGGCAAGGACGGGATCACCGGCTTCCTCGTGCCGACCGATACCCCGGGCCTCCGCCGCGAACGCATGCCCGGGCGCGAGCTCGGCCACCGCGGCTCCGACCACGCGCAGCTGATCTTCGACGGCGTCACCGTCGGCGAGGACGCGATCGTCGGCGGGCTCGGCAAGGGGTTCCGCGTCGCGCTCGACGGTCTCCACGCCGGACGCCTGTCCGTCGCCGCAGGCGCCGTCGGGATCCACCGCGCCGCGCTGGCCGCGTCGCTCTCGTTCGTGACGAAGCGCGAGCAGTTCGGGCGCACGCTCGACCGGTTCCAGATGGTCCAGGAACGCATCGCCGACATGGCGGTCGAACTCCTCGCGTCCCGTGCGCTCGTGCTGCGCTGCGCGCGGCGACGCGACGCGGGCGTCGAGACCGACGGCGACCTCGCAGCCGCCAAGCTCTACGCGACCGAGGCCGCGGCGCGCGCGTGCGACCAGGCCGTGATGCTGCACGGCGGCCGCGGCTACTCGAGCGCCTACCCGGTCGAGCGCCTGCTCCGCGACATCATGGGCCTGCGGATCTACGAAGGGACGTCGATGATCCAGAAGGGCCTGCTGGCCCGCGCGTTCCTGCGCCGCCCGGGCGGGCGCTGACCGCGGGCCGTCAGTCGCTGGGCCCGACGACCCAACGCCCCGCGATCCGGCTCATCCGGAGCTGGGCGCGGCGGGCTTCGAAGAACGCCCGCACCGACGCCCCCTGCGTCCTGAGTCCCCACTCCGGGTCGTCGAGCGCGTCGACCCCGAGCAGCGCCTCGACGACCTCGGCGGCGCCGTTGCGGCGGCAGCAGATCGTCTCCAGCTCGTCGATCCAGTAGGGCGCGTGCGCGAGCTCGAACCCCTCGGTGAGCCAGCGCGACGCGTTGGAGTCGACCCAGCCGTAGAGATGCCGCCGCCTCACTTCGGCCATCACCTGGCGCGCGTCGTCATCCCCCGCCGCAGCGAGCGCCGTCCATGCCTCCTGCACGTCGCCCCCAGGCCGCAGGACCTCGCGACGCAGCGATTCGACATCCAAACGGTCGCCCTCGTCCTCGACCAGGGCTTGCCAGGCCTCGTCGAACATCTCGGCGAGGTCGGAGTCCTCATCCACCGCCTCTCGCCACGCCGCCAGCTGCGGTCGGAGCGCCGAC
>JBEAPQ010000265.1:0-14802 GCA_041164325.1 Planctomycetota bacterium
TCTCGTGGGTGATCCAGGGAGCGGTGTCGATGGCGCCCCGCGCCATCCCGTCGAGCACCTCCCGGAACTCGGCTGCCGTGCCGTTCCGTGAAGCCATCAGCGTCAGCTCCCGCCGGTGGAAGAGGGCGTCGGGGAACTGCACGTCGCCCTTGTGCAGCCCGACGAAGACGACGCGTCCGGACGGGGCACAGAGAGTCGGCGCAAGGTTCATCGAGCCGGGGTGCCCGGTCGCGTCGAGCACCGCGGTCGGCAGGTCGCCGCCCAGCGCGTCCATGAGCCTCGTCTCCAGGTCTTCGCCTGCCTCGAAGGTCTGCTCGACACCGAAGACGTCACGCGCGAAACGCAGGCGAGAGGCTGCCGCATCGACCGCGACGACGTGGGCTCCGCGGGCTCTCGCCGCCTGCAGCGCGCCGAGCCCGATCGGTCCCAGGCCGACGACGAGGACCGTCTCTCCCGCTTCGATGCCGGCGCGGGCCACCGCGTGGGCGCCGATGCCGAGGGTCTCGACGAGGGCCAGCTGGTCGAACGTCAGGTCAGGATGGAAGAACAGCTTGTCGGCGGGCACGAGCATGCGCTCCCGCATGCCGCCGTCGATGTGGACGCCCATCACCTGGAGGTTCGCGCAGCAGTTGGGGCGCCCGCGCCGACACGCGACACAGGTCCCACACTCCAGATACGGAAGGACGGCGCAGCGTGCTCCGATCGGCAGGTCCGCGACGCCCTCTCCGACGGCCAGGACCTCGACGCCCAGCTCATGGCCGAGGATGCGCGGGTAGTCGAAGAACGGCTGGCGCCCGAAGAACGCGTGCACGTCGGTGCCGCAGATGCCGATGCTGCGGACCTGGACCAGAGCTTGCCCGGGCCCGGGGGCGGCGGGTTCTTCGGACTGGAACCGCTCGAGGCGGCCGGGTTCGACGAGGCGGACGGTGTCCATGCGAGGGAGAGGACGGGGGGTGGCGGAGTCAGTCTACACACCGCTCCTTGCTTGCCGGTCGACGGGGATCGCCGTCGCCACGAAGCCGTGACTCAATCGTTGTTCTCGGGTCGCCCGACCGATCGCGGGCGGTCGCGGAACGGGGCCAGGATCACGTCGACGGCGGCGAGCAGCTCCTGGTCGAGGGGGGTGCCGAGCCACGACAGCCACTGGTCGATCTCGGCGGGGTTCGCGGTCCCGACCAGCGTGGAGGCGGGGGCTTCGTGCTGCGTCGTGAACTGGAACGCCAGCTGGGCGAGGGTCGTGCCCCGCGCATGGCACAGGGCACGCGCGCGTGCGACGGCATCGACGAGGTCCTGCGGAGCAGGGTGCCACGGCGGGGGGCCCGCGTCGGTCAGGAGCCGCATGTCGAACGGCGCCGCGTCGATGACGCCGATGCCTCGCTCCTCGCAGAGCGGCAGCAGCGTCTCCAGGCTCCGGTTGTGCAGCGTCAGGTTCGCGTAGCTGAGGATGACGTCGAGGTCGGTCTGGCGCAGAACCTCGCGGAACACCTTCATCGGGTAGCCCGACATGCCGACCGCGCCGATCTTGCCCTCCTGCTGGAGGCGGCGGAGCGTCGGGATGGCGTCCTCGACGACGACGGCGGGATCGACGAACTCGACGTCGTGGCAGATCACCACGTCGAGGTGGTCGACGCCGAGCCGCGCCAGGCTCGTGTCGACGCTTTCCTCGACGCGGGCCGCCGAGTAGTCGAAGCGCGCGACGCCGAAGCGCCCGACCTTCGTGCAGATCCGATAGCGGTCCCGCGGAATGCCGCGGAGCGCGAGTCCGAGCAGGACCTCCGACCGGCCGCGGCCGTAGTAGGGAGCCGTGTCGAAGAAATCGATGCCGACGTCCAGCGCATGCGGCACGGCGCGGAGCGCGGCGTCGAGGTCGATCTGTCCGTATTCCTCGCCGAGCGACGCGGCCCCGAAACCGAGGCGGGAGACTTCGAGGCCGGTCTTGCCGAGAGCGCGCTTCTGCATCGTGCCCGAGTCTAGCGACGGGCGGGCGTGCGATGGACGTGGACCCGGGCGTTGCGCGTCCACGTCATGTCGAGTTCGAGCTCCCCGACGAGCGGGAAGTGCCGGTCCCAGGGGGCAGGCAGAGGCCGGGTGGCCACGAGGCGCCGAAGGCCGGGCGCTTCCTCGGCAAGGCGACGACACGTGTCCGACCAGAGAGGCGCTGGAAAGCTCGTCGCCGCCACGTAGACGACCGTCAGAGCGCGCACGTCGGTCGCCCGGACGTCCTCGCAGAGGAGCTGGATGCGGGAAGCCAGGCCTGCCCCGGCCTCGGCCGGGCAGGCGGCCACCAGCCGTCGCAGGCCTTCTTCGGCCGCGCGATGACGGTCGACGGAGAGCTCGACGCCGACGGCTTTCCGGACCCGTGTCTCGCAGGCGGCCTGGAACACCAGCCGACCCGACCCCGACCCGAGGTCGGCGAAGACGTCGTCCGGTCCGAGCGCGAGCCAGCGCAGCAGGCGTCGGGCCGCGTGGGGAAGGACCTCGCCGTAGGTCGCAGCGCCGGCGCCGGCGCTCGCGTCGAGCGCCGCGCGATCCGCGGGCGTGACGTCGAAGCCGCTCGGGGCGCCCTCGAGCACGGCTTCCCAGTCGAGGCCAGGGACCAGGTCGGTCATCGGCGGGGCGTCACGGACGCAGCGCGCGCAGATGGCGGCTGAAGTGGTCCGCCAGGAGCTCGGTGTGGAGCGCCTGCTCGGAATCCAGGAGCGCGTGGAGACGGGGTCCCAGGTCGCCGTCGCCGAGCACAGACCCGAACGTGCAGTGGACGATCTGTCGTCCGAGCCCCGTGAAGCCATGCCCGTTCGGCACGCTGGACCAGTTGCCGAGGTAGGCCGCTTCCAGGACTTCGGGGTTCGGGCAGTCCTCGGGGGTCGGTGCATCGGCCAACGTGGCCGAAAGGTGGTAGGTCGCGCGATCGGTCTCGAAGCGCGCGCGCGCGAACCGGACGATCTCCGCGAACAGGGCAGGATCCCGGCGGGCCGCGACGCGGAGGGCCTCGAGGTAGCTCGTGCCGGCGGTCTTCACGTGGAAGCGGCCCTCGGTTGCCCGCGCGAGCGGCGCGTAGACCGACAGCTTGTCGGAGCCGGAGTGGAGGCTGAGCTTGTGGCCGCCGAGTGCGCGCGCGATCGACGCGTGGCGTTCGATCGAGCCGAGCAAGGCGGCCCGATCACCGAGGTGGTCGATGCCCTTCTCGAATGCGCCCGGAAAACGCGGCGCGATGCACCGCAGCGGGAGCCCTTCGGCGCGGAAGCGTTCGGCCGCGAACCAGTGCTCGATCGGGCTCGTGGCCGTGTCGGTCTCGTCGACGCTCAGCTCCAGCTCTGCCTCGCCTCCGAAGCGCGCCGCCGCTCCGACCGCGTGGCGCCCCAGCGCGAGTGCCGCCTCGACGGCCCGGCCGAGCTTGGCGACCGCGCGGTGGCAACCCGTCTCGTCGAACAGGAGCGTCTCGCCGTTGTCGAGAGCGACCGACGTGCCGACGCGGTCGGCCAGCCATGCGTGCGCCTCGTCGCCGGCCTGCGCGACGAGTTCGCGGAGCGCGGCTGGATCAGCGGCCTCCGCGGCGTCGAGGACGTGGGCGGACGGGTCGAGCGTGAACAGCCGAAAGCCCGTCTCTGCGGTTGCGTCGATGTCTGCCGTCGTCTTCAGGTGATCGGCATCGGCGCCGGTCCCTGCGGTCCAGCCGGCCGACGTCAGGCCTGCGAGCGCATCCCGCATCACGCCGTCCGGCGTCCGTCCGGTGCGCTGCATCTCTCGGATCGACTGCTGCGCGAACACGGGGAGGACCCCCTGGCCGGCCTGGCGCATCGCCTCGACGTGGCCGGGCGTCGCCGCTCCGATGCGGTCACCGAAGCCGAAGCTCGGACCGTCCCCGAGCGGAAGGATGGAAACGGAAGAGGAGGTCATCGGGAATCAGGAGCGCCGGTGGCGCATGCGGTCGATGGCAACCGCGACGAGGATGATGGCGCCGGTCACGATCTCTTGGACCCAGTTCTCCAGGCCGAGCTTCGTACAGCCGTTGTCGACCACCGTCATGATGAATGCGCCGACCAGGGTGCCCAGGATGGAACCCTCGCCGCCGGTGAGGCTGGCGCCGCCGATGACGACGGCAGCGATCACCTTCAGCTCGTAGCCTTCCGCCGTGGTCGGGTCACCCATGCCCAGGTAGGCGAACTGGAGGATGGCCGCCAAACCAGCGGTCGCGCTGGCGAGCGCGTAGATCCACATCTTGGTGCGCTCGACCCGCACGCCGCACAGGCGTGCGGTCTGTTCGTTGGAGCCGACCGCGAAGACGTGGCGCCCGAAGCGCGTGTTCCGGAGCATCCACGCGAACGCTCCTGCGAGCGCGGCCAACACGAAGACTCCGGGCGCGGCGATCGCCGAGAGACCCGAGTCGCCGTTGCGCATCAGATCGAGCAGCGCTGGCTGGCCGTCGACGTAGACCGGCTGGTTGTCGCCGAGCCCCTTGGCGAGTCCACGCAGCGCACCCCACATGGCGAGCGTGACGATGAACGGCGAGAGCTCGACGGTGCCGACGAAGCGCGGCAGCAGGGCGAACGCCGCCGCGGCGACGACGAAGCCCAGTCCCAGTGCGGTCGGCAGCCCCAGAGGACCGACCGTCGACCATGCCAGCGCGGCGCCGAGCGCCAGGCCGCTGACCTGCGCGA
Source organism: Planctomycetota bacterium (assembly GCA_041164325.1). GTDB lineage: Bacteria > Planctomycetota > UBA1135 > UBA1135 > UBA2386 > JAQCBR01. The sequence goes on from JBEAPQ010000265.1 coordinate 4,659, forward strand.
TGCGTCCGGTCACGGCCGCGCCGATCCAGGCGCCCACGACGGCGCACGCGAGCACGCCGCCGACGGCCGCGATCGGTTCCGGGAGACCGGCGCTCAGACCGAGCGCGACGACCACGGTCCCGAGCGCGATGGCCGACCCGACGGAGAGGTCGATGCCGCCCGAGATGATGACGATCGTGGCGCCGACCGCTGCGGTGCCGACGATCGCGGTCTGCAGCAGCATCAGGCGCTGGTTGTCCCATCCCCAGAAGCTGTCGCCGAGAAGCACGGCGAACAGGGACCAGATCGCAGCGAGTCCGAGCAGCGGGCCGAGGCGGCCGAGGGCTCGGCGCAGCGGTTGGTTGGATGATGGTGCGGTCATGCGGTTGCTTCGCGGGCGCCCGTGGCCTCGAGGAGGATCGCGTGCTCGTCGACGTCCTCGACGGGTCGAGCCGGTCCCAGTCGCCCACGGCACATGACCGCGATGCGATCGCAGGTGCCGAGGAGTTCCGGGAGGTAGCTGGACACCAGGAGAATGGCCTTTCCGGCCTGCGCCAGTTCATCGATGACGCGGTAGATCTCCGCCCGGCTGCCGACGTCGATGCCGCGCGTCGGCTCGTCGAGCAGCAGGACGTCGACGTCCGCGTGCAGCAGGCGGGCGATTGCGACCTTCTGCTGGTTGCCGCCGGACAGTGCGCCGATCGGCTGCTCCGCATCGCGGCAGCGAACACCGAGCTTCTCGATCCACGGTCGGCTCTCGTCCACGAGGCCGCGGCGCGACAGGAACGTCTGCTGCCGCGCGAGCGTCAGGTTGTCGGCGATCGACAGGCCGAGAGCGAGGCCTTCGCGCTTGCGATCCTCGCTGACCATCCCGACGCCCTGCTGCCATCGGTCCCGGGGTGTGGCGGGACCGGAGACGGCGGCCACGCGCACCTCGCCCTGGACGACGGGGTCCAGGCCGAAGACGGCGCGCAGCAGCTCGGTGCGACCAGCACCGACCAAGCCTGCAAGGCCCAGGACCTCACCGCGATGGAGCGTGAGGTCGAGCGGGGTCGTGTGGGCGCCCCCCGCGAACCCGGTCAGCACCAGCGCGGGCTCGCCGCGGGTCCTGGTCGAGCGGGGGTAGAGCTCGGCGACTTCCCGGCCGACCATCTTGGCCACCAATTCCTCCGGGCCCACGTCTGCCGTCATGCCCGAACCGACGCTCTGGCCGTCGCGCAGGACCGTGTAGCGGTCCGTGACGGTGCGCACTTCCTCGAGGAAGTGCGAGATGTAGACGACCGACGTGCCTCGATCGCGGAGTTCGCCGATCAGGCGGAACAGTCGCTGCACGTCTTCCTGCGCGAGGCTGCTCGTGGGTTCATCGAGCACGACGACACGGGCTCCCAGCGCAACCGAACGCGCGATCTCGACGAGCTGTTGGTCGGCAATCGGGAGGGCGCCCGCGGGTTGGTCGAGATCGAGGTCGCCCCGTCCCACGTGCGTGAGCGCGTCGCGCGCCCGGTCGCGCAGCGCAGACCAGCGAACCCGGGGGCCCTGGGTCGGCTCGACGCCGAGCATCACGTTCTCGGCCACCGACAGGTGGGGGGCGATCGAGAGCTCCTGGTAGATCATCGCGACGCCGTTCTGCCGTCCCTCCAGCGGGGACGCGGGCGCGTAGGGCGATCCGTCGAGTTCCAGGCTGCCGGAGTCGGGCGAAAGCGCGCCCGAAAGGATCTTCATCAGCGTGCTCTTGCCCGCGCCGTTCTCGCCGATGAGCGCGTGCACCTCGCCGGGTCGGACCAACAGGTCGACGTTCGACAGGGCGACCGTCGCGCCGAAGCGCTTCGAGACGCCGCGCATCCGCAGGCGCGGGGTGGCCTCGGCGTGCTCGTGCACCGGCGAGCTCACTTGAGGAGCTGCGCGATGTCAGGTTCGTCGAGATTCGCCGGGGTCGCGACCGCGACGCGCGTATCGATCTGGGCCTCGACCGCCTCGCCGCGGATGGCGGCCACGAGCGTCTTCACGGCCCGGTATCCCATGTCGACCGGGTCCTGGACGACCAGGGCCCGGATGCTGCGCTTGCGGAGCGCGTCGACGAGAACCGGCGTGGCGTCGAAGCCGACGAACGCCTTGCCCTCGGTCAGGTTCTCCTGCTCGAGGGCGCGCAGCATGCCGACCGTCACCGACTCGTTCGGGCAGAACACGCCGTCGGCCTCCCGCAGCACGTCGAGCATGTTGAGCGCCTTGGTCTTGGCGGACTCGACGCTCGCGCCCCCGAACTGGTCGCTCGAGAGGATCTCGATCTTGCCCGCGTCCTGCATGACCTCGAGGAAACCGTTCTCGCGGTCGTTCGTGCTGGCCGAGCCGACCTGGTAGCGGAGCATCACGACCTTCCCCTGGCCGCCGAGCTCGGCGAGCAGCGCACGCGCCGCCATCCGGCCGCCCTCGAGGTTGTCGGTGGCGACGAAGGCCGAGAAGTCCTTGCCGGGCTCGCCTTCGAGCGCCGAGTCGAAGATGACGACCGGGGTCTTCCGCTGGATGGCGGTCTGCACCGGGCGGACCAGCGCCTTGAAGTCGAGCGGTGCCAGAGCAATGCCGTCGACGCCCTGGGCGGCGAACTGCTCGACGACCTTGATCTGCTCCGCCCGGTCATTCTCCTTCAGCGGGCCCTTCCAGATCACTTCGACGTCGAGTTCCTCCGCAGCGCGCAGGGCACCGGCGTGGATGGCCTTCCAGAACTCGTGCGTGGTGCCCTTGGGAATGACCGCGACGCGGAGCCGGTCCGATCCTCCGGAGTCCGAGGAGCCACCGCACGCTGCGAAGACGAGGCCCGTCAGGGCGAGAACGGCGAGGCGGAGGGGCTTCATGGTTCGAGCATCCGGGGCGGAGAGCGGCGGTCACGGTAGCCACGCGCTCTGGGGCGATCAACGCGGCCGGGGAGCGCTGTGCTGGTCGTCGGACACCGGGTCGTGCATCCTGGGGCGCATGGCGGCCCGGCGTACAGCAGCGAGGCGCAGCAGAGCCCCTTGGTGGATCGACCTGCCTCGGGAGGAACTGCTCGACGTCCGGCTCTGTGACCTGGGACTGACGGTTGCGGGAACCGCGCTCGAACGCCGCGTCCAGCGCCTCTACGACGACCTTGCCCGACGCGGCCTGCGCTTCCGGCCGCATGTCTGGCTGTCGACCGACTGGTTCACACCGGATCGCGTGACGGGTTTCGCCATCCCGTTCTATCTGGCTCATCCGAGGCTTTGTGCGCTCGAGCACGCGATGATGTTCGAGGTCGAGGGCGGCGGCCATGCGGCGTGCATGCGGATCCTCCGACACGAGTGCGGGCACGCGATCGACAACGCCTATCGGCTGCGCCGCCGCAAGGCGTGGCGGGAGACGTTCGGATCTGCTTCCGAGCCGTACCGCGACTCGTACCTCCCGCGCCTGGGAAGCCGGGATCACGTCCAGCACCTCGACCTCTGGTATGCGCAGAGCCATCCCCTCGAGGACTTCGCGGAGACCTTTGCCGTGTGGCTGACGCCGCGCGCGCAATGGCGCGCGCAGTACCGAGGGTGGCCGGCGCTGCGCAAGCTCGAGAGCGTGGACGGGTTGATGGAGGAGATTGCCGATCAGGTGGCGCCCGTCCGCTCTCGGGCGATGCCCGACTCCCTGCCGCGGGTCCGACAGACGCTCCGCGCCTACTACCAGGAGAAGCAGGCGGTCTACGGTCGGGATCCTGCGACCAGCTACGACAGGGCACTGCACGGCATCTTCGCGGAAGGCGGTCGCCGCGGCTCGGCGGGGAAGTTCCTGCAGAAGCACCGCGTCCAGCTCCGCAACCGCGTGTCGGAGCTCTCGTCGCAGCCGCGCTACGTCGTCGATCAGATCCTGCGCATCCTGGTCGTTCGCTGTCGTCAACTCGGGTTGCGCCTCGCGCGGACCGAACGTGCGACGCTCGTGGATGCAGCCGTGCTCGTCGCGGTCCTCTCGACCCGTTCCGGGCGCGGGGTCCTGAAGGAGGTGTTGCGGTGAAGAAGCTGCGCGTCGTCCAGATCTGCCATCGTCCGTTCCTGCCGCCCGACGACATCGCGGGCCTGACTCCCGATGAGATCCATCCGTTCCGGATGGAGTACGACGTGTGGCGTGCGCTCGAGGTCTCGGGTCACGAGGTGATCAAGGTCGGTGTGGAGGACGAGTTGGTGCCGATCCGACAGGCAATCGAGGCGCATCGTCCGCACGTCGTCTTCAACTGCCTGCGCTACTTCCACGACATCGCGATCTACGACGCGCACGTCGTCAGCTACCTGGAGCTGCTCAAGGTGCCCTACACAGGGGCAAACCCGCGTGGCCTGCTGCTCAGCAACGACAAGGTGCTGTCGAAGAAGATCCTCACCTACCACCGCGTCCGCACGCCGGCCTTCCTGGTGTTCCGTCGCGGGCAGCCGATCCGGGTCCCGGCGAAGACGGTCTTCCCGATGATCGTCAAGACCGTTGCCGAGCACGCCTCGCTGGGAATCGCGCAGGCTTCGGTCGTCAAGGATGCGGAGCAGCTCCGCGAGCGCGTCGCGTTCGTCCACGACAAGATCGGCCACGACGCGATGGCGGAGGCCTACATCGAGGGTCGGGAATTGACCGTGGGCGTGCTCGGCAACGAGCGGCTGACGACGTTCCCGATCTGGGAGCTGACGTTCGGCAACCTGCCGCCGGGTGCGCCGGCCATTGCGACGGCCAAGGTCAAGTCGGACTACGAGTACCAGGAGCGGATCGGACTGCGATCTGCCCGCGCTTCGGATCTCTCGCCCGAGCAGGTGGCGTCGATCCAGCGGCTCGCCAAGCGGATCTACCGTGCGCTCGAACTGTCGGGCTTCGCGAGGATCGATCTAAGGATGGATGCCGAAGGCAGGGTCTTCGTGTTGGAAGCCAACCCCAACCCCGACCTGTCGTTCGGCGAGGACTTCGCCGAGTCCGCGGAGGCGGCGGGCCTCGGCTACGAGCGCCTCATCCAGAGGATCGCGACGCTCGGGATCGCCTACCGTCCTGCGTGGAAGTCCGCCGAGTCGTGATGGGCTGACGGCTGCGCCGCGTCGACGCGGACCCCTGTCGCTCTCGCGCGCTACCGGAACGAATTCCGGATCCAGTCGACGACGGGCTGCGCGATCTCCGTGTGCCCGGTCGCGTTCGGGTGGTCGTCGGTGGCGGCGACCGAGTAGCGCGCGCGGTAGCCGTCCGCGGGCAGGAACGCCTCGATGCGCGTGATGCCCGCAGCTTCCGCGCCCGAGGCAAACGGCTCGAGGCGCCAGCCTTCGGCCGTTCCGACCGTGTCGATGATGGCGAAGGGCGTGCCACCACAGAGTGTCTTCATCGCTCCGAACGCTTGGACGAGTGCGTCCGACGCGCGCTGCACGGGGTCGGGCGCGAGGTCCAGCGTCAGGAAGAAGTCGGGGCGCGCCGTGCGTCCGGTCCAGGCGGCCGTCACCTGTTCGACGAACCGGCCGAGGTAGGTCGTCCGCGCCCAGTCGGGGAAGACCAGCGGCGGCGGATCGTCGGAGGGTGCAATGGCCTGGAGCACGTCGGTCAGGTCGTTGTTGACGAGCGTCACCAGGACCAGATCGGGGCTCAACGCGAGGCCCTCCTCCCGGAGGAACAGAAGCTCGTTGGGAGCGCCCCAACCCGGCACGCCCGCGTTGACGACTTCGACCGTGCGCCCGTCGCCCGGGAACCCTGTGGCCCGGAGAGACCTCTCGATGACGCGCGGGAACGCATCCGCCTCGGCGACGCCCCATCCGAAGGCCACCGAGTCCCCGATGACGAGGATGCGGAACGTGTCGGCGGGTTTCGGCGTGACGACGGGCGCATTGCGGAAGCCCTGCTCCGAGATCGTGACTTCGTGACCCAGCAGGTGCGCGGTCGTTCCCTTGCGCAGGCGGAGGAACCCGGCGCTGTCGCGGACCAAGACGGCCCGCGCGAAGACTTCGCGATCGATGGCTTCTCCCGCATGGAACGGGTCCGCGACGCGCAGGCCGATCTCGAGCACGGCCAGTGCTGCGGCGATCGCGATGGCTGCCATCAGCAGTCGGCCAGATCTCGAGAGCTTCCGCGCCACAGCGCGCCATTGGAGACCCTCGACGGGATGGATCAACGCTGCGGCGCAACGATCCTTCACGTCCCGCCCGTGTTGGGCTTGATGCGCGGCGTTTCGATTCCGCGCATGCAACTGCCTGGCCTTTGCTTTCCTGGCGAGTCCTGGAGCGTGGACGAGCTGGCCGCGGAGCTCCGACTGTCGCAGATCGACGGGGTCCTGGATCTCCTGCGGGCGGTGAACGTCCTGTCCGACGAGGAGCGTGCGACCTGCGGGGAGCGCCTGCTGATGCTCCGGATCACGAAGTCCCGGGTGCGGGCGACGCGAGCGCTCCTCGGGGAAGCGGAGGACGACCTCGCACGACGGCTGCGACGGGTTTGGCTGGCCTGTGCAGAGGCCGAGCTCGTCGCCACCGCGAGTCGGCTGGCCTGTGATCGTGCCCAGCAGGAGGTCGAACGTCTGGAGGACGAACTCCGCGCTCTGGCGACCGAGCGGCAGGGGCTCGAAGCAGAGGTGCTCGACCTGCTCGGGAGAGCCCACGCCACTCTGTCTCGCGCCTCACGGCGGGCCTGATCCGCGTCAGTGGCGGCCGAACCCAGCGGCGCGGATCGCGCGGGCACGGGCCGCGTGGAGCTCGCTGCGAAAGCGTTCGATGTCGCCGGGCGGGCACTCGTTGCGGATCTGAGCTGCGTCGACGGCGCCGGCTGCCGCGCGGAGCTGCTCGAGATCCCGCTCGACCTCCGCGCGCACCGCGTGTCCCTCGCTTTCCGAGCCGAGTCGGCCGCCCACGTCGGCGCCAACCGCGAGCGCGAACAGGGCGACGGGGAAGTCCTGGCTCCGCAGCTCCCGGTCGTAGAGCGTGGCGAGCGTGCCGGGCTTCATCTCGTGGAGTCGGCGGACCTGGAGGTGGAGTCGGCAGACCTGTTCGGCGAGGCGTCGCCCGCGCGGGTCCGTCAGCCCAGGGAGCGCGTCGAGAAGGCTCCGGACCAGCGGCACACCGGCCGGCTCATGGCCGTGGTGGGACGGGAACGCATCGCTCGGCGTGAGGTTCTTGCCGAGGTCGTGGGTGAGCACCGCGACCATGACGGCGTTCCTGTCGTTCGCATCGAGGTCCCGCGTCTGGGCCGCTGCCCAGCGAAGGGCGAGCGCCAGGTGCAGGGCCTGCCCGATCTCCGGGTGATGACGGCGGGGGCCCGCGGGGCGACCGTCGAACTGCGGCGCCAGTTCGGGCGCGAAGACGGCGAGGGCACCGGTCTCGTGCAGGTCGACGAGCATGTCACCGGGCGACGGCTGCCGGTCGAGGGCGCGGCGCAGTTCGGCGGCGACGGCTTCCCGCGGCGTGCGGGCCACCCATCCCGGATCGACCGGGAGCTTGCGGATGCTCCGACCGATCTCGAAGCCCAGCTCGTGGGCACGCCGGAACCAGCGCAGGTAGCGGATCGGATGCTCGTCGACGCGGGCCGCCGGATCGCCCACGGGTTCGATGCGACGCTGCCGCCAGTGCTCCATCCCGTCGAACGGGTCGAGGATGCGGTCCTCACCGAGCCACCACGCGAGGGCCCCGATCGTCATGTCGCGGTGGGCCAGGTCGCTCGTGATCCGGTCCTCGACGCTCGTGCCTCCGCCGCGGAAGCCCGTGATCTCGATCCGCTGCCCCCCGACACGGCATGCGAGCGTGCCGCGGGATCGGCTGCCCTCGGTCGTGGGCAGCAGGATGCCGTGCGACTCCAGGAGCTTCGCCGCCTCGTCGGTGTCGATGCCCCAGGCGAGGTCGACATCCTCGGCGTTCGGCCCGGTCTCACCGACGCGACGGCAGGCCTCTGCGGTCGCGGCCGAACCGACGATGCAGGTGCCGAGCTCCGGCGCGAGCAGCCAAGGTGCCTCTGCCCGGATCTGCGCGACGAGGGTCGCCGCGGCACGGTTCGCGCTCACTTGTTCCGCCGCCGGAGTTCGGCGCCGTTCTTCTTGATCCAGACCCGCGCTTCCTCGGCGGTGCTGAAGCGCTGGCCGGTCAGCGCGAGGAGCGTGGCCTTGACGTCCTCCCGCCACACGGACCAGGCCTTCCAACGCGCCTCCCAGTAGGCCGCCGGAGGGTTGGCGGGGTCGTCGGGGTCGGCGGGGACGGGCTCGCCGAGGTTGTCGACGAGAAGGTCGAGCGCTTCGAGTTCGTTGGTGCCCTGGATCAGCTTCAGCATGGCCTGCTGGAGCGGCACGCGCTCGGCGGCGTAGTCACGTTCGAAGAGGCCGTCGAGGTGCTTCCAGTCGCGGCCCGCCTCGTACCCGAGCGTGCCGAGCGCGAGCAGCAGCGACGCGCCGACCTGCGGAACATCGCGGAGCTCGTCGTCGCCAAGCAGCGCCAGCACGGCCCGCTTCGCTTCCTTGTCGGGCTGGTGGGCGAGGGCCTCGGCGGCGGCCTTGCGCACCGTCAGGGCCTTCTCGGTCAGGCAGGTCTTGGCGAGCGGCGCGATGAGCTTCGCATGGCTCCCGCGCGCCAGCTCCTCCACGGCGGTCAGCTTGTCGCGGAGCGACGCCGACTTCGGCTTCATCTTCTTCTCGAAGTCCTTCACCGCCGCCTTCGCGGTCTTGTCGTCCCATTCCTCGAAGACCGGTGCCGGGGGAACGGGCACTTCCTGGGGCTTGGGCTCGGGATCCTGGAAGGCCAGGCAGAGCGTGAGGCAGAGCTCGATCATGGCGGGCCCACTGTAGCCGGACCGGCGCGTTCGCAGGTGCCCCCTTGCTCAGCCGAACGCCACGGCGAGGGCCATCGAGCCCACGTAGGTGGCCACCAGCACCCAACCGGTGGTCCGGCCGATGCCCCCGCGGTGCAGGAGGGCAACGAGCACGGCCGTGAGCAGGAGGCCGATGACGGCCATTGCGCCCTCCGGCTGCCACGCCATCGGCAGGGGGGTCAGCATGGCCGCCGACCCCAACACGAGGCAGATGTTGAAGACGTTGCTGCCCAGGACGTTGCCGAGCGCGATCTCGGAGTGGCCGCGCCGCGCCGCGACGACGCTCGTGGCGAGTTCGGGCAGGCTCGTGCCGAGCGCGACGATCGTCAGCCCGATCGTCGCGTCGGAAACGCCGAACGCGCGGGCGATCCCGGACGCACCGTCCACGAGGAACCCACCGCCGAAGTGCAGGCTGGCCCCGCCCGCGGCCGCGATGGCCACCCAGGACAGTGCGCGGCCGACAGACCGATCCCGGACGTCCGGCAGATCGTCATCCATCCCGCGCTGACCGCGCTGACGGAGTTCGCGCAGCACCAAGAGGACGTTGAAGACGAGCAGCAACCCCAGCAGCCCGAGTCCCTCCCATCTTCCGAGTGGTCGGGACAGGAGGGAGGAGACCACCAGGAGTGCGGACACCAGGAGCAGGTAGCGGCACTCGAAGCGCGCCGAGCGCGGTGCGTGCGTGATGGGCTCGACCACGGCGGCCAGCCCGAGGATCAGCGCGATGTTCGCGATGTTGCTGCCGAGAACGCTGCCCGTGGCAAGGCCGGGGGCACCCTCGAGCCCGGCACGACCTGCGACCACGAGTTCGGGCGCGGAAGTGCCGAACGCCACGAGGGTGACACCGACGAGCATCGGCGAGATCCCGAGCGCGAGCGTCAGCCAGACGGCTCCGCGGACCAGGGCCTCGGCACCGCCCAGCAAGAGGACCAACCCGAGCGCGACTTCGAGCCCGTCGTGCATGGCTCGGATGATCCCGGACGCGGCGCGGCGACGGAACCGTGAGCCGGTGGAGTTCTCGGTTGCGGCGCACCGGGAAGGGTTGGCCTATGGTCCTCCCATGGCCATCACGATGGCGCGCGTGTGGACGCTCCTTTGCGGCGGAATCCTGATCGGGATGGGAGTCCTGCTGCACGCGCAGGTCTGGTCGATGCACTACCTGCGGGAGGAAGTCCGCGGGACGTTCTTCCTGTGGAGGGCGATCGGGCAGCTGACCTTCGTGTTCCAGGATGACGCGACGCAGGCCGCGCTCTGGGCCCACGAGTGTCCGGCGGAGGTCCTGGATGAGTCCGAGCACGCCGCCACCGCGATGCTCATCCTCGGCAGTCTCTGCGCGATCGGCTCAGCGCTGCTGCGCGCGTCGAAGCGCTGAATCCCTCTCGCG
>JBEAPQ010000266.1:0-27573 GCA_041164325.1 Planctomycetota bacterium
AGGCCAGATTCCCTCGCGATCTGAAGGGACAGACTCCTAGCGGCCGTCCGAACCGGCGGGCTCGTGCTCGACGAAGGTCCACTTCGCGAAGCGTCGCAGGTCCGGCTCTCCGGGCTTGGGCGCGCGGGGGACGAGGTAGTCGACGTGGACCGTGCCACCGACCTGGACGGCGAGGTCGTAGTAGCCCGCGCGCGGCGACCCCGACACCAGCTCGAGGACGACCTGGACGCGCCGGTGGTCCTGGTCCGGGTCGAGCCGTCGGTCGGGTGCGAGGGCGTCGTTCGCCGCCCTCTCCTCCTCGTCGAGCGGGCCGGTTCGTTCGCGGACGAAGAGGTCGAGCACGCGTCCGTCCTTCTCGGCGCCGCGCACCGTCAGGAATCCCACGCCACGCGGCAGGAACGCTTCGATCCGGATGTCGTCGTCGTCCCAGCGTGCGTAGGTCGCCTGCCGGATACCGGTCATCGCGAACAGGATGGCGTCGCACGTCAGGCCCAGCGTGCCTGGGTCCGCCGACGCGGAACCACGGAGTGGCTTCCCGTCCGGATCCTGGAGGCTGGCCCACAGACCGGTCGGGCGGGCGGCGTCCAGCGTGTGGGAGAGGACCTCGTTGCGCCCTGGCTCATCGAGCTCGGCGAGCGCGGTCAAGAGCAGGGCCTGCAGGGCACCGGTCCGGTCCGGGAGATCTGGTCCGGACCCCATGGACCAGCCGCTGCCGCCCAGTGCGGCGCGCGTGCTCGCGAAGTTGCGTCGGCTCCGATCTCCGCTCGGGAACGTGAAGCCGACCCACAGCGGGAACAGATTGGCCTCGGCGATCGGTTCGGCGAAGCGGCGCCCGCCTGCCGGCATCCAGGCCGGGGCGAAGCGACCTGCATCCTCGACGAAGAACCGTTCCTCGAGGCCGCGCATCAGGTCGAAGGCCTTCCGGACCCACGGTGCCCCGGGGCGTCCTGCGGGAGGCTCGCCGTTCCAGCGTTCCGGATGCGCGCTGCGGTCCAATCCGTCGGCGAGGTCCGCGAGGGCATGGACAGCCATGAGGAACGCCGCTCCGGCTGCGAACGAAGCTGGCTCCGCGCCGGGCTCGCTGACCAGGGCGATCCGCGACTCCGCCTCGCGCGCCGTCGCCAGCGGTCCGAGCCAAGGCTCGTCGCCGGCGAACCGGATCAGGACGTCGTCGCGCCGGGGCTGACGCTTGATGCAGGCCTCGAGAAGGGGCCATGCGTCGGCGATCAGCGCGTCGTCCCCGCTGGCGCGCCAATACCAGTGGTGTTGGAGCACGACGAGCGAGCCGGTGTCGCCCGGAGCAATCTCCAGTCGGTTCCAGAACGCTGCGTCGCGGGGAGGTGCCTGGGCCGCAGCCGCCCGATCCTGCATGCAGCGCTCGAGCGTCGTCGTGCCGGAAAGGACGCCGCGCGCCGTGGCGGCGTGGTGCCAGAGCCGCAGGATGCGGCGGGCTGCGTCGAAGTCGCGGTGGCGGAGCGCGAGCAGCAGCGGGCCCGACTGGCCCCGGACCGACACCGTCCGGTTCCCGAGCATCGGCAGCACGGCGCCGGTCTCGGCGCAGGTCTGGGCCGCGACGTGCAGGGGTGCCTTCCGCAGCAGGTCACGGAGCCGCGCGTGGTCGGTGTCGTAGCGGGTCCGGCCCCGGGCGCGCTCCAGGTCCGCCGCGGCGCGCTGGACGGCGAGAGTCTCGGCGTCGGCCGGGGCGGCGGTCGGTGCGGGAACGAGGGCACGTGCGCCGTCGGTCTGCGGGACCGTGGCGAAGGTCAACACGAGCCCGCCGCTCCACCCCGGTCGGACCGCGACCTCGAGCGCCTCGCCGAGCCCGCGGCCGCCGACCGGCACGGCGCCCTCGATGCGCAGCTCGATGCCGATCCTTCGTCCGGGCGCGCGGACTTCGGCCCGGAGGGCATCGCCCGCGGCCGCGGCGCCTGGATCGAGCCACGCGCGCAGTCCGAGCCCCTCGGGTGCGGGAGTGGAGCCCTCGGCGACTTCGACGAGCGCCGCGAGCGTGCCCGGCACCGTGGCCGCGAACCAGACGACGCGCAGCGAAGCCGCATCGGTCCGATCTTCGGTGAGGACGAAGGCGGCCTCCGTCGTCTGCTCGATCCGCGACGCGGTCCGCGCCAGCGCGCGGCCGTCCGCATCGACCAGCTCGAGGTGGAGGTTGCCGAAGGCGGGGTCTGCGTAGGTCGGCCCGGTGAGGTCGGTGAGCGCGCACGCATGCCCACCTCGCCCCGCGGCGGCGAAGACCGAGCCGTTGCCGAGGGGCACCGCACCGGGCTCGGTCGAGAGGTCTGGGATGGACCAGCTGGATCGGCCCTGGAGCGCGGCGATGCGGTCGTCCCAACGGGTGCGGATCGGTTCCTGGGCGCCGAGAGCGGCGAGCAAGGAGGTCGCGAGGACGGCGTGGACGGATCGGATCATGCGTCGGACGGGGACATGGTGCGGTTTCGCGGTCCTGGTGTGCCGCGGCGTCCGATCGGGCGCGCACGTTCTGGAGAGCGTCCTCCGTTCGCGCGCTGATGCAACGGGGGCGGGCGATTCGCGGGGTCCGCCGTGCGTTGGTGGCCGCCCCGGCTTATGCCGAGGTCGGAATCGCCGCCTCTTGGAGTCCCGTCGCAACTTCCTCGCTGTCTGGCCCAGCCTGTTCGTCGTGTCGATGGGGCTGATGGCGTTCGTCCCGATGCTGCCGCTCTACATCGCGGAGCGATTCGGGATCGACGATCCGGTCGAGCAACGGTCCTGGGCGGGTTGGGTCTACGGGGCGGCCCCGCTCGCAGCGGCCGTCTGCGGCCCGTTCTGGGGGGTGCTCGGCGACAGGATCGGCCGCAAGCCCATGGCGCTCCGGGCGATGCTCGGGATCACCGTCGTCACGGCCCTGATGCCGCTCGTCGACACGCCGCTCGGGCTCCTGCTGGCGCGTGTCGCCCAAGGGGCTCTGGCAGGCTACGTCGCGCCGGCGATGGTGCTCGGCACGATCGACGTGCCGGTCGAACGGCAGGGGCGCGCGCTGGGGCAGCTCCAGGTCGGGATGGCGCTCGGATTGCTCGCGGGGCCGGTCGTCGGCGCCGAGGTCACCGCGTGGTTCGGGCGGACGGCTGTGTTCTACGTGACCAGCGCTTCGGCGCTGGCAGCGGCTGCGGTCGTCGCCATGTTTGCGCGAGAGAACACGGCGACGCTGCGCGCCCGCGTAGGTCGTGGCATCGGGTTCTTCGCGGAGGCCCGCCGACTCCTGCAGGCGCGCGCGGTGGCCGTGGTCCTGCTGTGCGTCTTCCTGATGCGGCTGGGCTCGATGATGGTCGAGGCGTTCGTCGCGCTCTGGGTCGACGAACTCGGGCCTCTGGCGGCCGTGGCGGCGACGACGACCGATGGGCGGAGCCACGCGGTCGACCGGACCGTCGCACTGATGTTCGCGATCTACGCCGTCGGCCAGCTCGTCCTGACCGCTCTGTGGGGGCGGCTCGGCGATCGGTTCGGCCCGCTCCGCTGTCTCGCGGTCATCGCACTCGGACTGGGCGTCTCCCAGGCGCTGGCGGGGATGTGGCCGTCGATCGATGGCTTCCTCGTTGCCCGCGTGGCTGCGGCCGTGTTCGCGGCGGGCGCGATGAACCTGTCCTACGCCGCCGTCGCCAAGCGCGTCTCGGCGGACCAGCGATCGCTGGCGTTCTCCTGCGTGCAGAGCGGGATGCAGTACGGCATGTTCGCGGGCCCGCTCGTGGGGACGGCGATCGCGACCCGGGTTGGGGGTCTCGGCGGGCTCTTCGTCGTCTCCGGCGGCATCCTCGTCACCGTCGGGATCGTGATGCTTGCGGCGCGTCGGATGGAGGCGGAGCCGTCGGTCGCGCCCGCGGGGCGCAGCTGATCGTCACTTCTCCGGTCGCGCAGCCGCCCAGTCCCGTCGGAGCAGGCCGTAGACCAGTTCGTCGCACCATGCCCCGCCGAGCCGGGAGTGCTCGCGGAGTTCGGCCTCGCGCCGCATGCCGAGTTTCTCCATCAGTCGCCAAGAGGCTTCGTTGCGGCCGTCGCAGAGCGCGAGGATGCGGCGCGCCTCGCCTTCCTCGAACAGGAAGTCGACGAGGCGTGTCATGGCTTCGAACGCGAGCCCGCGGCGATGGTGATCGGGATGCAGGCGGTAGCCGATCTCGAGCGTCTCGTGCTCGGCAAGCGTGACGCGGCAGCAGGCGATCCCGAGCATCCGATCCGTGCCGCGGTCGGCGATCGTCAGCACGAGCCAGCGCCCGTCTGCCCCATCCCACGGTTCGAATGTCTGCTGCACGCGCTCCTCGATCTCGGCGCGCGGCAGGGGGTCGCGGATCCAACGCATGATCCTCCGGTCCTCCTCGTGCGCGATCGCGGTGGCGCGGTCGTGCTCCTGCATCCGGCGGACGACGAGCCGTGCGGTGGTCAGCTCGAGATCCCGGGCGAGTTCGATCAGGCGAGGCACGTGCATGGCTGGGCCGGTCGAGGCGCCGGGCGTCCTGGAAGAGCGCGCCTCGCAACGTAGACTCGGCAGGGTCCTGTCGTCATGTGTCTTCTGATCACGCTCGTCGGGGTGGACCCCGGACATCCGATCGTCGTGGCCAGCAACCGCGATGAGCGGCGGGACCGGCCATCCGCCCCTCCCGGGCTCTTCGTCGGCCAGAAGCGGCGCATCCTGTCGCCGCGGGATCGCGAAGCGGGCGGCACCTGGATCGGCGTGAACGACCGCGGGCTCTTCGTGGGGCTGACAAACCTCGTGGGGGCGTCGCGTGACCTCGAAGGAGCGCCGTCCCGAGGGCGTCTCCCGCACCTCGCACTCGACGAGGACGGCGTCGATGCGGCTGCGGACGTCGTCGCTGCGGCCGCCGCTTCGGCACGCTACCGCGGGTTCCAGCTGCTGGTCACCGACGGCCGTCGTGCGCGCGTGCTGACGCACGAGGCCGGAGGGCCGGTCGAAGATCGAGCGTTCGGTGCGGGCGCGATCGTGCTGTCCAACGAGCATCGTCCGGGGACGCTGCATCTGCCGGGCCTCGCGGCCGCGTGTGCCGCAGACCTCGCGCTCGACGCGCGCTGGGCCGCTCTGCGTGCGGTGCTCCGTGATGAAGGCCAAGTCAGCGGCCACCGGGTCCTCAAGCGCGGCGGCTCCTACGGCACGGTCAGCAGTTCGCTGATCGCCGTGCAGCCCGCAGAGATCCGCGCGCTGGTCTGGGACTACGCAGCGGGGCCGCCCGACGAGGCTCCGTACCGAGGCTACGGCAACCTCGCGCGCCGCCTCGTGGAAGCCTAGCACGCGCAGGGTCTAGCGGAGCTTGGACAGGTTGGCGCGCGCGTCGCGCAGCGCGGTGCGCGTGCGGTCGATGGTGGCGTCGTCGAGGCCGCCGGCCTTCAGCTGGGCTTCCGCGAGCCGGATCGCGTCCTGGTAGTAGCGACGGGCCTGCTGCAACGCCTCATCGCTGCGGATGTGGTAATGCAGAATGACCGCGGCGTCGTTGAGGAGCTGGGGGGACTCGGGCTCGATGCGAAGAGCCTCTTCGTACGCCCCGAGGCTCTGCTCGTAGCGCCCCGTCTCCCGGCACAGGAACGCGTAGTTGTTCCAGGCGTCTGCGGTCTGGCGCGCGTAGGCAAGGACGAGGTTGAGGTCGCGGCTGTCCGCGAGACGTCCCTTGCCGTAGGCCGTTGCGGCCATGCCGACCAGTGCAGCCACCGTCTGTTCGTCGCGGCGGATCATGTCGGCGAAGCGCTGTGCGTCCCGCTGCGCGAAGTCGACCGCAGCCTCGGACGCAGCCGTCGCATCGCCACCCCAGTACAGGGACTGCACGAGCCACCAGCCGGTGTCGACGTAGTCGGGGACTTCGCGCCAGGCCTCGGCGAAGAGGTCCGCGGCCGTCTTCCACAGCGCCGTCCGCGTGGCGGGTGGCTCGGTCGCCGGCACGTTGGCGGCCTGGTCGAAGACCGACTGCGCCTCGTACCAGCGCAACGTGCCGATGCTCCGCGGCGCGGCGTCCGTGCCCTTCGCATACCGGCTCCGGGCTTCGGCGTAGAGCGTGCGGCGGTCCTCCCCGGGAACGGCCGTGCGGAGCCATGCGTGGTCGACCTGGGCCTTCGGGTCGAGCGCCAGGGCTTCGCCGTACCATCGCTTGGCAGCCTCGAGGTTGCCGGACCATGCGGCCAGGTCGCCCAGCCGGGCGCGCGGGAACGACCGTGCGGCGTCCGCTTCGGTCGCCGCTTCGAACGCGGCGCGCGCCGCGTCCTGATCGGCCGCCGCCTGCTTGGTCAGCTCGTCGCGCCGCTCGCTCTCGAGGCCCTCCGCACCGAGCTCACCGCGAGCCTGCACGAACCGCTGGAAGCGGACGCGGCCGACCATCGCCTGTCCGCCGTAGGCATCCGGGCGACGACGGACGGCTTCCTCGGCCTCTGCGAGCGCGGCGTCGAGGTTGCCGAGCTGGTAGAACGCCGACGCGACGATCAGGCGCGCGTCGAGGTGGTCGGGATCGACGTCCGTCACCTGTCGCGCGGTCCGCGCCGCGTCTTCGTAGTAGAAGATCACGTTCGCATCGCGGACCCCCTGCGCGACCATGTGGTCGGCCTTCAGGTGGTAGATCCGTGCGAGCATCGCTGTCAGCGACAGCGCGTCGGGGAAACGCTTGCGCGCGGTCTCGAGCAGGTCCATCGCGTCGTTGAAACGCCCGGCCTTGCCCATCTGGTCCCCGGCCTGCACGAGCCACTCGGGCTCGGTGGGCTCGACCTCGGCCAGGGCGAGGAACGCCTCGGCCGCGTCGGAAGCCTCACCCCGCTGCGCCAGGGAGAACGCGCGCTGCCGCAGCGCATTCGGATCTTGGGGGGCGGTCGTTGCCTCGGTGGGAGGCGTGACGGGGTCCTGTGCGCCGACACAGCCCGCGACGAGCGCTGCGGTGATCACCGCAGCGCCGAGTCGGACGGCCGACATCACTCCCCGTCCTTGCCGCTCTGGCTGCCCTTCCCTTCCTGCTCCTTCTTCTCCGCTGCATCGATCTGCCGGATCAGGCCGGCGCCGGCCCGACGCTGGAACGGGTAGTACTCGAAGCTCTTCGTCGCCGCCTTGCGCGCTTCGGGGTAGCGCTTCTGCTCGAAGTAGAGCACGGCGAGGTTGCCGTGCGCGTCGCCGACCGCT
Source organism: Planctomycetota bacterium (assembly GCA_041164325.1). Classification (GTDB taxonomy): domain Bacteria; phylum Planctomycetota; class UBA1135; order UBA1135; family UBA2386; genus JAQCBR01. Next base: position 7,130 of record JBEAPQ010000266.1, read on the forward strand.
TCCTGCAGGTTGCGGAGATCGCCGCTGTCCTCCGGAGGGTTCTCGTCCAGCTGGCGCTGCCCGTCGCGGACCGCGGAGTCGAGGATCTCCTCGGCGAGCTCGAGCTCGCGACGCAGGGAGTAGACGAGGATCAGCGCGCGGTCGTTGCGGAGACGCACATTCGAGGGGTCCAGCTGGCTGGCCCGTGTGTACGCCGCGTAGCTCGCCTCGTAGAGGTCGCGGAGCTCATCGGTCAGCTGCCCGCGGCGACCGCCCAGCGCGTCGGCGTGGTCGCGGCAGAACAGACCCTCGTTGTTCGCGATGTCGACGTCACCGGGGACAGCGGCCCCGACCCGGCGATAGATCGCGACGCAGCGGCCGAGGTCACGCTTCTGGAAGTGGCGGTCGGCGACCACCAGGATGCCGCGCTTGATGCTCGATCCGCCGCCGATATCCGACGTGAAGACTTCGGGCGCGCGCTCCGTCGCTTCGAGCAGCGAGGTCTCGGCGTCGTCGATCTTGTCGAGGCTGATCTGGATCATGCCGCGCTGGCCGAGGCACAGCGCGATCCACTGGCGACACGAGTCGGCGAAGCCGGCGTTCTCGGCCATCGACTTCTCGAACAGCGCGATGCCGGCGTCGATGGCCTTGACCCCGTCGGCGCCCTTGCCGGACGACCACAGCTGGACCGCGAGGTCGAAGTGCGCGCGGCCCCGCCACCAGATCGACGTCGCGTCCTTCGCGGGGGCGAGGGCGTCGATGACGGGCTGACTGGCCCCGGCGCTCGCGCCGGCCTGCACGAGCTCGCCGATCAGGCCAGGGTTCCGCTCGTAGGCCCGGACCATGATCTGGACGGCCTGCTCAGGGGCGTTCGCCCACTGCTCCGTCGCGATCCAGAGCCCGCGCTTGGCGTCGTCGAAGCGGGCGGTGTTCTCGATCTCGCGGAACGAGGCGCGCATCGCGCGGAGCAGGTCCTCATCGGTCTTGCCCTCCTGGCGTGCAGCGACGAACGCGCGCGCGGCCGCCTCGGCGCGCAGCGCATGGACCTGGCCGAGCGTGTCCTCATCGGCCCCACCCGCGGAGCGGATGTGGCTCAGGAGGTCGTTCGCGGTTGCGGCAGCCGCGGCCGCATCGCCGACCGCGAGCTGCGCCTCGCAGAGGGCCAGGCGCGGGCCGTTGGGCTCGCCGTCGAGTTCGACCGCACGCAACAGGTTCCGGAGGGCGTCCTGGAACAGCCCGTCGACGAGCCCCGGGTTGCCCCCGTCGGCGGCAGCCTTCTTGCCGTAGGCGAGGGACCAGATGCCGGCGTGGTAGTGGAACGGCGGGAAGCCGTTCATCTCCTTGGCCATCTCGTCGAGGACGAGGAGCGCTGTGTCGTAGTCGCCAGCGGCCGCGGCGTCCTTGCCCTTGCCGATCTGCGCGTCGAACTTCTTCTGGCGGGGATCCTGCTGCGGGGCCGAGGCCTCGGCGGTCCGCAGCCGCATGGCGGCTTCCCGGCGCTGGTACGGGTAGTAGCGGACCGAGTTCTCGTAGTGGCCGCGCCACTCCGACTCGGGGCGTCCGAGGCGGTCCTGGGCGAGCACGCCGAGGTTCTGGTAGGCATCGCCCACGGCTTCCTCGAGGAAGCGGCGCTGCTCCTCGGGGGCGTCGTCGCCGAGCTCTGCGAGCTGCGCCTCGCCCAGGGTGACAGCCTTCGCACACAGCTCCCGCGCGAGGTCGAGATCGCGGTTCAGGTGATAGATCAGCATCAGCCCGCAGTCGTTGACGATGCGGGGGTCGTTGGGCTCGAGCTCCACGGCCTGCCGGTAGTAGGTGTAGCTCTTCTCCCAGAGCGCCATCGCCTCGGCGAGGCCGGTGCGCCGCGCGGCGTCGCCGTCGGCTTCGTTGGCGACCTGCGAACCGAGGTCGCGCGCGGAGAGCGCCGCGTTGTTGTAGATCGCGCCGAACCGCCCGGGGTGCCGTGCGAGGATCGACTCGAAGAACTCGAGGCTCCGCCGGAGCGCGCCGGCGTCCGTCTGCTCGGCGAGAGCCGAGCCGATCAGCGCGAGGCCGCCGAGGTAGTTGCCGCCGAACGAGTCGTAGATCTTCGGCATCCCGTCCGCGTACTCGGCGACGTTCGGGTTCGCGTCGTAGGCGGCGAAGAAGAGGTCGCGCGCGGTGTCCAGCTGTCCCTGCTCGACGGCGATCCGCGCGAGCGAGAGCTTGCAGACCGCGATCGAGTGCGACGTGAGCGCATGGTCGCGCGGGCGAGCCGCATCGTAGGACTCGTAGGTCTGCAGCGCCTGCTCGTAGGCGGAGCGGGCATCATCCCATCGGGTCGTCGCGCGATGGTCGTCTCCGAGGGCGAGCTGTGCCCGCCCGAGGTACCACTGGATGGCGGTCGCGCCGGGCAACTCCCGGAGCAGGCGCTTGTAGGTCGCGACGCACTCGGTGCGCATGTCCATGCCCCACAGGAGCGACTGGAGCGCCTCGTGCGGAGCGGCTGCCGTCGGCTCGGCGCGGACCGCGAGCTCGAGGTCCGCGACCGCTTCGTTGGTGAGCCCCAGCCACTGGTGGACCTGGGATGCGCGGATGTTGGCGGTGGCCCCGCGTCCCAACGTGGCGGCGTTGTTCAGCGTCACGAGGACGACGTTGGCGAGCTTCTTGGCATGCGTGCCGGGACGCTCGGCTCCCTCCTCGATCTCGGTGCGGCGCTCGGCGACGAACGTCTGCAGCTGGCTCTCGGCAGCCTGGAGCAGCGCGTCCGCGATCTTGGTCTGCTCCGCGCCGGACTCTTCCAGGATGGATGCGGCCTCGAGCGCGACCTCGGCACCGCGCGAGAACTCCGACTTCTGCAGCAGACACCACGAGAGGGTCGTCAGGGAGTCGGCGTCGGTCGGCGCGACGCGCAGCGCGCGCTCGAGCTGGCGGACCGCGTCATCGAGGAACCACTCGGCGCCTTGGCGGCCGGTCTGGAACAGCGCGATGTTGCCGCGGGCCGCGAGCGTCAGAGCCTTCAGGTTCCGGTCGTCGGCCTTGAGCACCTCGTCGGTGATGAGGAGCGCTCCGTCGGGGTCGCCCGCGCGAAGCAGGCGTTCGGCTTCGGCGAGGCGTTCCGTGAAGGGTGCGGTCGCGGAGGCCGCGGTGTTGCCCTCGGTCGGTTGGCCGGCCGAAGAACAGCCGAGCAGGAGGAGGACGGGCAGGAGCTTGTCGATCATGACGGCGATTCCCTCGGATCGGGGAGGAGGGACGGTGCGCGCTTGGAGAGGGGTGGTCCGGGATTGTCGCTCCTGGCTCCCGTCTCTCAAGGTCGGGACCGACGGAACTGGCGGGCGGAGCGTCGCGTGCGGTCTGGGCGGGGGCCGCGTCGTCCACGACGGTCGAGGTCCGCGCGGGCTCCCGCCGCGTCGCCCGACGGTTCCGCAGCTCACGGCTGGCTCGGCGGGTCCGCCGAAATAAGGTGGTGAGCGTGCCGTCCAAGCGCCCTCGGCCCCGTAGCCTCCGGGGCATCGTTCGCCCGGAGACAACCCCGCAGCGTCTGCCGATGATCTGCCGCATCCTCCCCTCGCTCGCCCTCCTCGCGCTGTCGGCCTGCGCTGACAACGTGGGAGCCCTCTGGGACCCGGACCGCGGTGGCTCCGATGATGGCTCCGGGATCAGCGTCGTCCCGGCCGGGGGGCGTCTCGTCGATGCCCGCCCGCGGGTGCTCTCGGCGGACCCGAAGGGCTCCGGCTGGCCGACCACGGTCCCGATCGTCGTGGTGTTCAGCGAGTCGATCGCCCGGGACTCGGTCGAGGGGCAGAGCGCCGGCGGTGGCGGCGGGCTTCCCGGCTTGCCGACGTCGGCCAGGGTCCAGGTCCGCTCGGTGGAGACCCAGCAGACCGTGCCCACCACGCTGTCCTGGCTCGTGGGGGACCGTGTCCTCGTGCTGACGCCGACGGCGGGCCTCGTCGCCGACCAGGATTACGAGGTCGTCGTCGACCCGGAGGTCCGTGATGTGGACGCCGTCCGCAAGGGCGGGACCGCCCCGGAGGTCGTGGCGACGTTCCGGACCGACCGGGCGCGCGAGGTCACCGAGGGGCAGGTCGTGGCGACGATCCCGGCGGCCAACGAGCGCGGCGTCGAGCGAGAGGCCGACGTCCACGTGATCTTCGACCGGCCTTGCGACCCGGCCACCGTCGACGACAGCTCGTTCCGGGTCGAGGAAGCCGGTGTGCTGGTCGTCGGCGCCCGCAGCTACCCGATCTCGGTGGGCGATCTCGAGGACACGCGCGTCGTCCGGTTCCGTGCTGCGGATGGACTGCCGGGCAGCGCCGAACTTGCGATCCGTTTCACCGACGCGATCTCGTTCCTCCAGGCTGGGCAGCTGGACTTCTCGAACCGGAACCCGTTCTCGACCTTCGAGACGGTCCGCGGCCGGGCGCCCGAGCGGGTGGCGGTCGGCAACGTCATTCCCGGCTTTCCGGACCAGATCAACGCGCAGAACTTCTCGAACCTGGTCGTCGACGTCGATGTCGACTCATCGGTGACCGCCGGCAGTGAGGTGCTGGTCCGGATCTACGGTCTCGACGCCGAGACCGAGGCGGAGGACGACCTCGCGTTCCTCGAGCAGGTCGCTCCGGTCCCGGTCGATGGGCCGACGACCGTGTCCGTCGTCTTCGGCGCGGCGTTGGGAGAAGCCCTCCGGCCTCGCTTCGACGAAGGCAGCCTTGCGTTCCGCGCGACGGTCGAGGTCGACGGGCGGCGCAGCGGCTTCCGCGCGACGGACCCGGGCAACACACCGCGGTTCGACATCACCCCGCCGGAAGTCACGGGACTGACCCCCGTGCTCGCCGGGACCCAGGACCTGGTCACCGACCAGGAGGCGCTCGTCGTGCTCGGCCGGGCCAGCGAGGAGCTCGGAACCATCGAGTTCGCGGCGGGGAGCAACACCGTCGCCGAGTTCGGCGCCGACGAGAGCGGGGCGTTCATGCTGGCGCCCCTCGCCCTGCAGCGGGCGGTCGACGCGATTCCCTATTCGATGAGCTTCCGCGACCGCGCGGGCAATGTGGGGACCCAGGCCATCCAGGGTCGGATCTTCCAGCGGGGCTTCGTGGCGGGGACGGTCGGGGCGGACGTGACGGTCGAGGTCTACGACGACGTGACGTTCGCGCCCGTGGCGGGAGCGCTCGTGCTCCTCGAGCCGGACATGCCGCAGCTCCCGGCCGTCGGCCGGCGCTCGGGGACGACCGGTGCGGACGGGCGCGTGGAGTTCACGGGCCTGACGGCGAGCCGCCACACGATCACGGTGGTGGCCGACGGCTTCGATCTGACCACGGTCCTCGACACCTCGGCCTCGTTCGCCTCGCTCCCGCTGCGGCCCATCGACGAGACGCTCGGCCAGGCCACGCTGGACGCGTCGCTCGGCTTCCTGCCGACGGGCGCGCAGAGCGGTCTCGTCGGCTGCAACGCGTTCGCGGACGACCTCGTCCTCGCGCAGCAGGCAGTCGGCACGCCGCCGGTCGCGATCGCAGGTGCGGTGCTCCGGGCCAACCGGCCCTTCATCCTGTCGGGCGTGACGGGAGTCTTCCCGCCGACCGCCACGCCGACGATCCAGGGCTACGCCTGCCAGATCTGCGGCCGCGATGGCGTCACGCCGTCGCCGGCCTCGGCGCCGCTGGCGCCGGGAGGCTCGGCGGAAGCGAACCTGTTCATCCTGCCGAGCGCGGCGGGAATCACGTCTCTGCCCGGTCCGTTCGAGCTCGACTTCGGCTCGGTGGCGGGCCTCGGAACGCTCGCGTCGGAGCCGTCGGTGGCCGTCCACGTGACGCTGTCCGGCTTCGGACGGTCGACCCTGATCGGCGCCGGATACGCGACGGTGGTCAGTGGTGACCGCTACGCGATGCAGGCGAGCCTCGCGTCCGCGCTGGCGCCAACTCTGGCCCCGTTGGCGCCCGTCTACTGGGTGACGGTCGACGCCGAGGGCGCTTCGGGTGGCTTCACGCGGCATCGCACCCTCCTGTCGGACCCACGCCTCGGCTCGACGTTCCCGACCGGCGTGCCGCTCGGCCTCCCGGTCGTGCGCTCCGCGGCGGGCGTGGGGTCGCCGAGCATCAGCTACGACGACGGTCTCGATGCCCGCACTCTCCCGGGTGGGGTGGCGTTCCACACGATCGAGACGGCCGACGCGGTCGGACGCCGGTGGAGCCTCGTGCGCTTCGACAGCGATGCGTTCGGCACGGATGCGGTGCAGCTGCCCGAGCTTCCGGTGGGCGTGCTCCAGCCCGGTGCCTGGACCGTCACCGTGGACGCCGAGCTGATGTTCTCCGGGACGAACCGGGACGGGAACTTCAGCCTCGAAGAACGCCGTCGGCAGCAGGTCAAGTTCGCGCGCTCGGCGCCCGTCGAGTTCACGGTCCAGTGACCGGCAGCCACGGATCGGCACAGCGGGCGGTCGCTCTCCTGTCGGGCGGCCTCGACTCCGGCGTCGCCCTCGCAGACTGGCTCTCCCGGGCCAACACCGTCCAGGTCTGCCTGTGCGCTGACTACGGTCAACGCGCCTTTGCCCGCGAAGCGGCGACGAGCCGTGCGCTGGCCGAGCGCTACGGGCTGCCGTGGCGCCGGATCGATCTGCCGTGGCTGGCGGACGCCGCGCGGGCCACGGGCGCGGCCCAGGTGGAGGGCAGCGCGTCTCCCGTCCCTGCGCGGAGCGAGGATGACCCGGGCGACGAGGCGAGCGCGGCGGCCGTCTGGATCCCCGCGCGCAACGTCGTTCTCGTCGCGATGGCGGCGGCTGTGGCGGAGGCCTCGGGTGCCGACGTGGTCCTGGCCGGCTTCAACCGCGAGGAGGCGGCGACGTTCCCGGACAACTCGGCGGCGTTCCTCGACGCCTGCACCGCCGTGCTCGCGCTCGGGACGCGGAGCGGCGTCCGCGTCGAGAGCCCGACGCTCGGCTGGGACAAGGTGGAGATCGCCGCACGAGCGGTCGAACTCGGCCTCGGCCCGGCCGACTTCTCGAGCTGCTACGAGGCCGATGGGGACCCGGCGACCTGCTGCTGCGAGTCCTGCGTGCGCAGCCGGCGCGCGTGGGCCCGGGTCTTCGGTCGAGCAGAACGCGGATGACCCCGCCACGGCGCTCCGGTAGAGTCCGGCCCTTGTCCACCAACCGCCGGTGAACCGATGCGACCCTTCGCCAAGACAGCCGTCCTGCTTTCGCTGCTCTCGTTCGGCGCCTGCCAGACCGGGCCTGCGGTCCAGATCTCGTCGGGACTTCGCCTCGCCCCTGCGTTCACCGCGGCTCCGCCCTCCCAGATCGCGATCCTTCCGGTCGAGGACGGGACGTCCGGCGCAGCCTTCGGTGACCTCACGTCCCGCCTGCGGGACAGCTTCCAGCGGGAGCTGGCGCTGCGGGCCTACTCGCCGATCGCGCCGAACTACGTGGATCAGCGTCTCGAGGCCGTTGGCAAGGTGGGGGCCGGATCTCCGGTGGACCCCGGCTTCGCCGCGGGACTCAAGGGTGGCTTCCAGGAAGAGGCCCTCGTGGGCTTCCGCGTGCTGCGGTGGGACGACAGCCGGATCGTCGAGACCCGCCGGGCGCAGTTCTCCATCGAAGTCCTGATGGTCGGGGCCTCGAGCGGGGAGACGCTGTGGAGTGGGCAGATCGGCGGCGCGGTCAAGGCGGGTGGGGAGGGAGCTTCCCCTCTCACCCGGGCGCGCCAGATCGAGGCTGCGGTGGATGAGGTGGCCCGCGTGCTCGCGTCCGAGCTGCCGGTCCGCGTCTGACGGTCGGCTTCGCGCGGATCGCGTCTGGCCGCCCGCCGCGGACCGCCGGCCCCGCAGTCCGGGATTTTCGGCCTGGACGCCCCTTTACCGGGCTGCGCCCCTCGCTATCCTTCCCCGCCCCAAGCCCGCGCCCGACCGCTCCTCGCGGCGGGAGACCCCGGCTTCTCCGGAGCACCCTGGCTCTGGACCGGAGGTCCTTGGCTCCAAGAAGACAGGAACGACAGGGATGCTGACCAAGGAAGAGCGCAACGCGATCGTCGCCGAATACCGCACCCACGACGGAGACTCTGGCTCCCCGGAAGTGCAGATCGCGCTGCTGACCCACGACATCAAGAAGCTGACGGAGCACATGAAGGTGCACCGGAAGGACTTCCACTCGCGCCGCGGACTCCTGCTGAAGGTCAGCCGCCGCAGCAAGCTGCTCCGCTACCTGAACCGCGTCGAGCACGATCGCTACATTGCGATCACCGACAAGCTCGGGCTGCGTCGCTGATCTAGGGTGTCGCTGATCGCGGGTGTGGCTGATCGAGGGCGCCGCTGATCCGGAGGATCGCAGACCCGACGTGACCCCTCAGCCTGGGCGTCACCGCGGGCGATCGACCGGTCCCGCGCGCAGCGCTCGGCCGCTCTTCGACCCGTGCAACGGGCTGCTGGCTCCAGTGGCTCGTGCGCGCGCTGCGTCCGGCGTGTGGAATCTCTGTGGAATCCCACGGGGTTTCCGCTGGACCTCACCGCTCCGTTCGGTGACCCTCTTCGCCAACGAAGGCGGCCCAAGCCGCCGCTCGTCGGGCCGGAAGAGTCTGCAGCATGCGGGTTTCCGGGCCATCGCTCTCAGAAATCCAGCGCTGGAACCCCGATGAGGAGGGTGCTCGGGACTCGGACCTGCCGGCGCGTGCCGCAGTCCATGCGAGTCGGAACGACCCCACCCTCGCGACCCTCGTGCCCGAACGTCGGGCGCGATCCACGAAACGGCCGCTACCCGCCCGGAACGCTGGGCCAGGCCAATCCCCTGTGCAGGCCCCTGTGGCCGGGGTGCGGGCAGACGCCCGTGGCCCTGAAACACACGACAACGAACATCGACAAGAAGATCTGAACTGAACTGACCGCGACTGCGTCCGGACCGGGCCCGAAGGCTCCGCTTTCCCGACGCGCGCATCCGGGCGTGGATCGCTTCCTCGGGCTGATGTGGCCCGGCACCACCCCGCCTCTCCAAAACGCGGCGCAGCAACGCGCGCCAACCCCACCCGAAGGCCGCTGTGGGCGGCGAAGTGGGGGACTCGAGTCCACCGGGCACTCCCGATCCCGCGCAGAGCGCCGGACGACGGAGCCTGGCAACGGACCACACCCAGACGGTCGCCCCACTGGCGACCTGCGCAGGGCCCGAAAGTGCGGGCTGCGCCATCGCATCCAATCAGAACGAAACTATGGCTACGAAGAAGACCACGGCGCGCAAGAACACGACGCGCAAGACCACGGCTGCCAGCGCCAAGACTGGCTCGAAGACCACCGGCTCGAAGAGCCGGGCCAAGAAGGCGGCCCCTCGCGCCGCCGATCGCACGGAAGACGAAGCACCGGCGCCGCGCGCTGGTCGCGCCCCGGCCAAGGCCCGCGCGAAGCACCAGTCGCCCGACCCGCGCTACCCGAACATGGCCCGCGTCGAGCGGGAGATCGGTGGCCGCACGATGTCGTTCGAGACGGGCCGGATGGCGAAGCTCGCCGATGGGGCCATCGTCGCGCGCTACGGAGACACGATGGTTCTGGCCACGGCGCAGTGCGCGTCGAGCGACCGGGATGACATCGACTTCTTCCCGCTGACCGTCGACTACCGCGAGAAGGCCGCGGCCGCGGGCAAGTTCCCCGGCGGTTTCTTCAAGCGCGAAGGTCGCCCGACGACGCGTGAGATCCTGACGTGCCGCATCATCGACCGCTCGATCCGCCCGCTGTTCGCGGACGGCTTCAAGCGCGAGACCCAGGTGCTGACCCAGGTCCTCGCGACGGACAAGGAGAACGACTCGGACATCCTCGCGGCGGTCGCGTCGTTCGCGGCTCTCGCGATCAGCTCGATCCCGAACGGCAAGACGCTCGGCGCGGTCCGCATCGGCCTCGTCGACGGCAAGCTGAAGATCAACCCGACGTGGACCGAGACCCGCTCGGAGGACAACAAGCTCAACCTGACGGTCAGCGCGCACCGCGATGCGATCGTCATGGTCGAAGCGGGTGCCGACCAGCTGGGTGAGGACGTCGTGCTCCGCGCGCTCGAGCTGGCCCACGAGGTCTGCTGCGAGATCGCTGAGATGATCGACGAGCTCGTCGACATGGTCGGCAAGCCGAAGCTGACGTTCACGCCGCCGGCGTTCGACGAGAAGCTCGCGAAGGCGATCGACAAGAAGTTCGGCAAGGACCTCGCCGCAGCGCCGGTCTCCGAGGGCGACAAGTTCGCGCGCGGTGCCGCCAAGGACAAGGTCAAGAAGGCCGTCAAGGACGCCTTCCCGGTGCCCGAGGGTGCAACCGCGGCCGAGGCCATGGTGCACCAGAAGACGGTGTCGGCTGCGATCGAGAAGGGCTTCAAGCAGGGCGAGCGCTCGTCGATCCTCGCCGGCCGCCGCGCGGATGGCCGTGGCACGAAGGACATCCGTCCGATCACGATCGACGTCGGCGTGCTGCCGCGCGTCCACGGCTCGGCGCTGTTCACCCGCGGTGAGACGCAGGCCCTGTGTGTCGCGACGCTCGGCACGGTCGATGACCAGCAGTTCATCGACGGCATCTATCCCGAGGACAAGCGCCGCTGGTTGCTGCACTACAGCTTCCCGCCGTTCAGCGTCGGTGAGGTGCGTCGCATGCTCGCACCGGGTCGTCGTGAGATCGGTCACGGTGCGCTGGCCGAGCGCGCGGTCGAAGCCGTGCTGCCAGGTCGGGATGAATTCGCCTACACGCTGCGCGTGACGTCGGAGATCCTCGAGTCGAACGGCTCGTCGTCGATGGCGACGGTCTGCGGCGCGACCCTGTCGCTGATGGATGCCGGTGTGCCGATCAAGCAGCCGGTGGCCGGCATTGCGATGGGCCTCGTCGTCGAGGGCAAGGACGTCGCGATCCTGTCCGACATCCTCGGCTCCGAAGACCACTGCGGTGACATGGACTTCAAGGTGACCGGGACGGGTTCCGGCATCACCGCGCTGCAGATGGACATCAAGTGCGAGGGGCTCAGCCGCGAGACCCTCGAGGAGGCGCTCGAGCAGGCCCGCCAGGGTCGTCTGCACATCCTCCGCGAGATGCTGAAGACCATCCGCCGCCCGCGGGAGGCCGTCAGCGCGCACGCGCCGAAGCTCGTGTCCTTCCCGATCCCGGCCGACAAGATCGGCACGGTCATCGGCCCCGGTGGTCGCACCATCCGCGGCATGCAGGAGGAGTTCGACTGCCGGATCGCAGTCATCGAGACCGGCAAGGTCGAGGTCTGCGGCGCCGACGCGGCGAAGGTCGATGCGTGCATCGCGCGCATCCAGGACATGACCGCCGAGGTCGAGATGGGCAAGGTCTACAAGGGCCGCGTCACGGGTCTCAAGGAGTTCGGCGCGTTCGTCGAGATCCTGCCGGGCCAGGAAGGCCTGGTGCACGTCTCCGAGCTCTCGAACGAGTTCATCCGTTCGGTCACGGACGTGGTGAAGGTCGGCGACGAGATCGAGGTCAAGGTCATCGACATCGACGACTTCGGCAAGGTCAAGCTCAGCCGCAAGGCGCTGCTTGCGCCCCCTGCCGAAGGCGAAGGTGGTGGCGACGGCCGTCGCGAGCGTCGTGATCGTGAGGATCGCGGCGAGCGCCGTGATCGTGGCGAGCGCCGCGATCGGCCGTTCCGCGAAGAGCGGGGCGACCGCGAAGACCGCGGTGACCGTCGTGACCGTGGCGACCGCGGCGAGCGTGGCGAACGCCGCCCGCGTCGGGACGTGGAGCCGGTGGAAGACGCGCCGGTGCGCTTCGAAGACGACGCCGAGCCGCGCCGCGAACGCGGTGGCCGTGGCGACCGCGAGGAGCGCGAGGAGCGCCGCCCGCGCGGTGACCGCGGTGAACGCGGTGACCGCGGCGAACGTCGCCCGCGTCGGGATGACTTCGACGATGGTGCGCCGCGCCGCCGTGGTCGTGAGGACGACCGCGAGGAGCCCGTTGTCGAGCGCCCGCGTCGCGAGGAGCCGGTCGTCGAGCGCCCGCGCCGCGAGGAGCGGGATGAGCGCAGCGACGAGCGTCGTCCGCGCCGTGATCGGGGCGAGCGTCGTCCGCGTCGCGACGACTTCGGCGATGAGCCGCGCCGCGAGAGCCGGCCCGAGACCGAGGATCGCTTCGACCGCCCGGCTCGTGCCGAGCGGGAGGAGCGTCCGCGCCGGGAGGATCGTGACGATCGGGGAAGCCGCCGCGACCGTCCGGCCCGCGGCGATGAGCGCCATGGCGGCGTCGTCCGCGACGACGATCGCCCGGCTCGTCCTGCCCCCCGGGACGACGAGTTCGGTTGGGACGAGCCGGCGCCCCGTCGGGACGACGCCGAGCGCGAGGACGGGGACCGCCGCCCGCGCCGCCGCCGTCGCCGGTGAGCGGCGCGTAGCCCGCAAGGGCGACGATGTCCCGGGCTGACCCTGCCGCGAGGCTGGGGTCAGCCCTCCACGAGAGCCCCGTCAGGTTCGGCGGGGCTCTTGCGCGTACGGGCGCTCGGGCAGCCTGGCCGGGTTTTTTGGACAGACCGAACGGGCTGTCGATCCTGGCCTTGCGCAATCCTGGCGAGTTGCGGCCTAATTCCGCCATGACTCCCCTCGGCCGCTTGGGCGCGTTCGCTCTGGGTCTCCTCGTGTCGGCGGCGGGTGCCCAGGACCCCGGGGCTGCGGGGGACCTTCCGCGCGTCGGGATCCCCTTCCGGGCGGCTCCGGTCGAGGCGGATGGGAACCTCGTCGAGTGGGAGGGGCGCCGCCCGGACGTCGTCCTGGACCGGGTCGACCAGGTCTGGAGCCAGAGCCAAGACCCGAAGATGCGGTGGCTCGGTCCGGACGACCTCTCGGCCGAGTTCTGGTTCGCCTACGACGCGGCCCACTTCTACGTGGCCGGGCGCGTCCGCGACGACAGCCTCGTGCCGGGCCGCGTCGGCGCGGAGTGGCACAACGGCGACGCGATCGAGCTGTTCTTCGACCTCGGGGACCGGACCGCCCCTCCGACCGGGGAGTTCGGGGAGGACTGCCAGCAGGTCTTCCTCATGCCGTTCAGCGAGGAGCGCCCATGGGGCCTGATGGACTGGCGCCAGCGGCCGGCGGTGCCAACCGGAGCCAGTCTCACCGGGGTGAGCGTGGTCTTCTCGCCGCTCGATGGAGCGACGGGCCGCTACGCGTTCGAGGCGGTCATTCCGTTCCACAACTTCCCGAAGATCCGGGGCAAGCGTTCCATCGGTTTCGGGGTCGCGATCGACGACCACGACGAGGGGCGCGCGGGCCGCTACCAGTACGTGACGTGGAGTGGTCGCCAGTACGTCGACCTTCGCCAGAACCTCGGGGAACTCCAGTTCACGGGTCTCCCGCCGCTCTCGGCGGCGCCGGACGATGCCGGCGGCGCCTACGGTTGGATCGGGGAGACGCTGCGTGACTTCGCCATTCCGCTGGCCGCTGCGCTCGCGATCGCCCTCCTGCTCTGGGGCTTCAACGCGTTGAGTCGGCGCGTGCCGATCGTGCAGCCGATCGGCCGCACCATCGGCGTCGCGATGTTCGCCCTCGGGTTCCTGCTGCCTGGGTTCCTCGACAGCCGGCGGCTCGAGGCCGACCGGCGTCGCGTCGGGGAGGTCGTCGAGCTGCTGCAGAGCGAAGTGCCGCGGATGGAGGAAGGTCTCCTCGGCGGCTACCGCGGCACGGAGCGGGACCGGGTCCTCGCCGACCTGCTGGCAGGGCGCACGATCGAGCGTGAGCAGAAGTACCGCTACACGTTCGTTTCGCAGCTCGCCGACGACGGCGCCGTGCTGGGTGTCGGCACCAGGAGGTTCTCCGGCTTGGGCTTCGAGGTGCGCCCGTACGGAATCCCGCTCGAACCCGACCGGCAGGAGGTCTTCGCGTTCCGCGAGCCCCTGCCGCCGGGCCGCCTGAACGTCGTCGTCGCGCGTCCGACCACGGCGGTCTCGGGCGTGATCGAGCTCTTCCAGCCCGACCCGTTCGACGATGACGTCGTCGAGCTCGAGGTCGTCACCTACGGGGCGGGCGCGCGCGCGAACGCCGTGCCCCTCGACGTGCCCGGGCCCTACACGTCCGTGGCGGATCCGCTGCTGGAGCGGATGGAGGTCTCCTACCGGACGCTGACGATCGAAGCTCCGCTCGAGTCACTGGGGCTCCGCGTGCGCCGCGGGGAAGGGGTTCGACTCGTTGGGCTGACCTGGGTCTCGCCGGAGGGTGGGCAGACGGCCCAGGAGCCGTTGTTCCTCGGGATCGACACGGCGGGCGGCGTGCCGACCGACCTCCACGGGCAGTATCCGCGCGGTGCCGGGGTCGAGCTCAGCGAGAACGGCGGGACCGCGGTCTTCCCGCTGCCGGCGGACCCGGCGCGTGAGTTCCGGAAGCTGTGGCTGATCTACCACGGGATCTACCGGTCACGCCCGATCGATCCGCTCGGGATCGGCAGCCACGTCTGTGAACTGACGATCGAATTCGCGGAAGAGGGGGTCGCGCCGCTGGTGGTCGCGTTCCAGCACCAGCAGACGATGTTCTTCGGCCAGGACAGGGCCAACCGGGAGCTTCCGAGCGGGGGCGCGGTGCGGGTCGCACAGCGGTGGGACAGCGAAGACGGCGAGCCGCGCATCGACTTCCTGCGTCAGATCGACATCCCGGCTGGCGCGACGCCGGTCTCGCTCCGGCTCCGCAACACGGGTCCGTACGCGATCCGTTTCCGCTCGGCGACGTTCGGCACCGAGGTTCCGAACGTCGCGACGAGCACGGCCGACTCGCCGCTCGTGCGCCGGGGGAGCGGCGAGGGTCTCGCGCCCGAGTTGCTGCAGCGGCTCGGTGGGATGGACGTTGCGATCTACCGCGGTGGTCGTCTGTCGGCGGCCACGCTGCCGTCCATCGAGCAGCAGGAACGCGCGGCTCTGCCGGACGAGGCGCGGCGGGTCGTCCCGAACGACAGCGTGTTCGCCCGCGTCGTTCCGGTCGGGGACGGCGTGGTCCACGAGGGCTACACGGTGCTCCGCGGCGAAGCGTGGTCCGGGACGGTGATGACCGTCTTCGCGCGCGATCCGGGGCATGGAGCGTTCCTCCGCAGCGTCCATCGCGTCGGCGCGGCGCTCTGGATCGGTGCCCTGCCGGTGTTGCTGCTCCTGCTCAGTGAGCTCCTGGCGATCCTCAACAATCTCCGGTTCCGGCTCGTGTCGGTGCTCACGGTGGCGACGCTCGTGCCGCTCGGCATCCTGTCGCTGTCGCTGCTCCAGGTGATCGAAGGAGATCACGAAGCCCGGATCCGCGAGCGCGCCCAGACGGCCGTCGTCTCGGCCGAGAAGCAGCTCGCCGACGAGAAGCGGCAGCTGCTCGTCAATGCCCAGACCTGGCTCAGCGACCTGGTGGCCGTCGTGCGCGAGCGCGGGCTGCTCCAGCGTGACGACCTGGCCCAGGGATTCAGCGAGGTGCTGTCCCCGGTCATGCAGAGCCAGCTGCCTCCGGCATGGAGCGGGTCGGGCTACCTGCAGTTCGAGTTCAACCCACCTCCGGACAGCGAAGGTCTCGCTCCGGCGTCGGTGCACGTCGGAGGTAACGCGCTCCGGAGTCTCGACACGCAGCTTCGCGCCGAGGTCGGCGTCTACCTCGTCTGGAGCGTGCCGTTGATCGGGGTGCGCTGCTCGATCGAGCTGCCGGGTGGCGAAGGCACGTGCGCGCTGTCGGTCGCGCGTCAGCTGGACCCGGCGTTCCTGTCGTCGCTGCGGCGCGACTACGCGGTGTTGCTGTGCGACGCGAAGGGCTACCCCGTCGAGGCGGCGGGCAGTGAGTCGGTGGGCGGCGCAGAGCTCGCGGTCCATGCGCGTCGTCCCGCGACGCAGATCGAGCGCGAGGAGCTGCTGAAGGCGCTCGTCCCCGGCAAGGAGCCGGTCGTGGCGCGTCACGAAGCGGGTGGAGAGGGTTGGATCGCGGGCTACCTGCCCCTGCTCGATCTGCAGAACGTGCCGCGCCTCCTGCTCGGCGTCGTCGACGTCGAACCGCCCGCGACGCTTCCCCTCGAAGTGGGGCGCATCCCGGTGCGGGCGTTCTTCGGTGGAGCAGCGGGCTTCCTGCTGCTGCTGTCTCTGTTCTTGAGCTTTGCCGTCGCGTCCCGGATCTCGCGGCCGATCGAGCAGCTCGAAGAGGGGGCCCAGCAGCTCGGGCGCGGCCAGCTCGACGTCCGCGTCGAGGCCGCGGAGGGCGGACAGCTCGGGCGGCTGACGCGGGCGTTCAACCAGATGGCGACCGACCTGCGTGCACGCATCCAGGACCTGCGCCTCCTGAACCTCGGCATCCAGGAGCTGACCAGCAAGCTGGAGTTGGGAGACGTCGTGGCCAGCGCGGCTGCGTTCTACGCGCGGCACTCTCCGGCAGACGCGGTGCGGGTCTTCCTCGGAAGCCGGGATGCCGAGCGCGTCGAGGTGGTCGGTCGCGAGGGTGAGTCGTTGGAGCTCGGGGAGCCGGGCGTGTGCGCGCTGGTGGAGGCCACGGGGCCCTTCGCCTGCCGGCTGGGTGGCAAGGGGCTCTCGCTCCGGAGTCGCGGCGGGCGCGACCGCTCGGCGCGGGCGCTCCCCCTGATCGTCGGAGGGAGGACCCGTGGTGCGGTCGTGCTCCTCTTCGAGCTCTCGGAACCTCCGGTCGTCGATCTCGACCTGCTGTGGACGATGGCGGCCCAGACCGCGTCCGCGATCGAGAACGCCCGTCTGTACCAGACCGCCGTCGAGGACGTCCGGACCGGTGCGCTCCGTCGCGAGTACTTCGGGATGCGCGTCAGCGAGGAGGTGGCGCGGGCAGAGTCGGAAGGGGCATCGGTCGCGCTGATCGGGATCCTCCCCGACGACGCCCGTGAGCTCGCGAGCACCCTTTCTGCGGCGGAGGTTCTCGGGTTCGTCGAGCACGTGGTGCGCATCGTTCGCGAGACCCTTCCGCGGGATGCGCTCGTCTGTCGGTCGACGCCCCTCGCGGAGCATCACCTGGATACCGAGGGGCGTGCGGGCGTCGACGAGGCGATGCGAGCGCTCGGGGATGCGCTGCAGAACCGGGGGCCCGAGCCCGTTCGCGGCGCCGGCGCGCTGGCGCGCCCGCCGTTCCGGCTCCAGGCGGTCGTGTTCCCGGAGGATGGGGCCAGCGCCGAGTTCCTGTTCGCTGCGCTCGAGGCGCGGATCGGTCGCGGGATCGGGCAGCTGCCTCGCCCGGTGCGCGATCCGGGTGCCGGGCTCGTCCTCAGCAGCGCCGCCATGGCGGGTGTGCTGCGCACGATGGAGAAGGTCGCGCCGACCGAGATCTCCGTGCTGCTGATCGGGGAGACGGGGACCGGGAAGGAGGTCCTCGCGGATCTGGTCCACCGGTGGAGCCGTCGCTCGGGCGGTCCGCTGGTCAAGGTGCACTGTGCCGCGCTGCCGGAGAGTCTGCTCGCTTCCGAGCTCTTCGGGCACGAGCGCGGCGCTTTCACGGGGGCGACCGAGCGCAAACTCGGCCGTTTCGAGCAGGCGCAGGGCGGCACGATCTTCCTCGACGAGATCGGCGAGATCTCGCTCGACGTCCAGGTGAAGCTGCTGCGCGTGCTGCAGGAGCGCGAAATCGACCGCGTCGGCGGCACGCAGCCCGTCCCGGTCGACGTGCGGGTCGTCGCGGCCACCAACCGGGACATCGAGTCCATGGTGCGTGAGGGCAAGTTCCGGGAAGACCTCTACTACCGCCTCCAGGGCATGTTGATCGACGTGCCGGCGCTCCGGTCCCGCAAGGAGGAGATCCCTGCGCTGATCGAACTGTTCCGGCGTGAGGCGGTGTCGGCCGGGCACTCGCAGGTCGAGGGGTTCACGGCCGAGGCCATGGATGAGCTGTTCCGTCGGGATTGGCCGGGCAACGTGCGTGAGCTCCGCAACACGGTGTTGCGCGCGATGGTGCTCGCGACCGGTGTGCGGGTCACGCGCTCGGACCTGCTCGGGCTGGGTGCGGCCGAGGGGGCTCCGATCGAGCCTGGGGCCGGCCTGGATGACGCCCCGTCCGAGGCGGGGCTGCCCGGGGTCTCGTCGGTCTTCGCAGGGGGGAGGGCGGGCTCGACGCAGGGTGGGCCCGGTGCGCGCGGGGAGAGTGCGGGTCGGCCTGTCGACGTCGTCTCCGCCGTTCCGCGGAGGCCGCGGCCCGTCGAGGAAGTGCCGAGCTGGGTGCGTGTGCCGGACTTCCGGGCCTGGGTCGAGTCGATGGGGGAGATCTCGAGTCAGGACTATGCAGAGCAAGCTGGTGTCAGTGCGCGGACGGCACTACGCGACCTGGGTCGGCTGACGGACGACGGCGTGTTGGTCCGGGTCGGGCGGCGGCGGGGCGCTCGGTATCGCTTGGCGGGCGATCCGGATGGCGGCGAATTCGTGGCGGAATAGAGGAGGACTTTCCACACCAGCCTGTGGAGACCGGGTTGGCGGCCTGGCGAAATCCTGACGGATGGATGGCGTAAAAATAATCCGAGGACTGCAAATCTCTCGGGGAAAGATAGTTAGGGCGGCGTGTCTCGCTCCGATGCCCCATGGCTCAATCCTTTGGCCCCTTCTTTGCGAAAGGAACCCGAGCCAGGCGGGGCGTCCCCCCAAGCCTGGCCGCCTCGGGCGCGCCGCACCGCGCCTGGATCGCCCACGGAGACCTGCACCATGACCCACACTGCCTGCCGCCGCCTGTTGCTCGCCGTCCTCGCCCCGCTCTGGGTGTGCGGGATGCTCATGGCCCAGGGTGTGGAGCTCAAATCGTCGGCGACCACTTATTACGGGACCGCCAGCTCCAGCACCCAGCCGGCGACGATCGACTACGACGAGGTCCGTGACGCGACTCCGGAGTGGCAGACGATCCGGTCGGAAGGCGTCCGGAAGGGCAGCGCTCGCTACGAGCTCCTGATCTCCGAAATGAACGCGCGGATCGTGCGGGCCGTGCGCTTGGCGGCCGAGGAGTCGGGGCGGGACTGCGTGGTCGGCAAGCGCGACATCAAGGACGACCGCGGTCTGGAGGTCCGGGACCTCAGCGACGACGTCGTCGGCAAGCTGGAGTCGGGCGCGGCGAGCACCTAGTCTCGGCACTCCCGCGGGGGAACTGCCTGCGGGAAGCGCGCCTTCGGGGTTCGCCGGGGCGCAGGTCCGCGGCTCGATCCGCGGCGAGCTTGTCGTTGGCCCCCTGCGCGAGCGTCCCTTGGCGATTCGACCCGATCCAAACCGTGCTGGCTCTCGCGGGGTCCGGCCCCCGTTCGCGGTCCGGGGCGCGGTCGGGCTGTCCTTTGCGCTGGGTCTTGCGTCCTGCCAGGGAAGCGCGCGATCCCGTGAGATCGAGATCCCGCCGCTCCAGGTCCGGACCACGGCCGATGGTCAGCCGGGTCCCGGCCGGACACTCGCGGATCAGGTGTGGGGTATCGGGAGCGGAGCTGCTGCGCCGGTGGACTGGGAGGTCGTCGAGGCCGAGGTCGCGACGCGCGGTGCGGACGATCCGCAGGACCCGGCCGGTGGCGGCGAGGCGGCGGGCAGTACCCCGCAGGACCCCAACCAGGCCGAGCAGGACGCCGAAGAGCGGCGCAAGGCCGAGGCCCGGCTCCGCATTGCGTTCGGCGATTCGATCCTGATCAACGCCGACGGCACGGTGACCAAGCAGTACTTCCTCAGCGAAACCGCCGCGATGGTGTTCCTGAACCTGCTGGTCCCCTTCGGACAGGCGGCCGGTGCGGTCCCGCAGGTCGGCCAGCGGTTCGGCGGTGAGGCGCGAGACTCGGTCCTCGGCCGGATGCTCGGTGCCGAGAACGAGGTCGAGATCATCTTCCTCAAGGACTTCGAGCCGGTGACGAACGCGGTGCCCCGCGTGAACCAGAACAACCCGGCCAACCTCTCCGGTCCTGCGAAGCCGAACTCCCTGCTGCTGGTCTCGTCGAGACCCGAGGGTCTCAGCGCGTTCGAGCGGGCGCTCAACCAGTTCTACGCGAACATCCCGCAGGTCGAGATCGAAGTGAAGGTCGTCGAGTATGCGACCTCCGATTCGTTCAACTTCGGCGCCACCCAGTTCGACACGAACACGCCGCTCCTGCAGAACCTGAAGTCGGGCCGCCTGATCCAGCAGATCTCGTCGAGCTTTCCGCTGAGCGCGCCGCTGAGCGGGCAGTCGAGCATCACCGACCGTGGCCTGATCGCGCTCGGCGGCATCCACGACTCCTGGGAGCTGAACGCGGTCCTGGAGGTCCTCGAGACCAACAACGTCGCCGACGTGAAGACCCAGCCGCGGATGGTGGTCCGCAATGGCGGGGCGGCCACCGTGTCCACCGTGACGGCCCAGCCGTTCCCCAAGGCCAAGATCAGCAACCAAACGGTCACCACGACGGACATCGCCTTCCAGGATGTCGGCGTGACCATGGACATCCGCCCCGAGATCGCGGGGACCGACACGGTCGTGCTCAACATCTATGTCAGCGTGTCGGCGGTCACGGGCTTCGCAGCCACGGAGCCTGTGCCGACGCCGATCGTCTCGACGCGCGTGGCGACGACGTCCGTCCACCTCCGTGAAGGGGAG
>JBEAPQ010000267.1:0-6098 GCA_041164325.1 Planctomycetota bacterium
CTGAGGCTGGCCGGAATCAGACGCCGAGCCGCAGCCGCGGCACGTTGACCATCGCCTCGAACGCGATGCGGAAGCTCATCTTGCTGTAGCCGATCTGGCGGTCGACGAAGTGGATCGGCACCTCGGCGATCACGCCGCCCGCCCGCCGCACGCGGTAGGCCATCTCGATCTGGAACGCGTAGCCCTCCGAACGGACCGCGCTGAGTTCGACCTTCTGCAGCGCAGACGCGCGGTAGGCCCGGAACCCGGCCGTTGCGTCCCGGACGCCGAGCCCGAGCCAGAGCTGGGCGTAGCTGTTGCCCGCACGCGACACGGCCCGACGCCGCCACGACCAGCCGCGGGTATCCCCGCCGCGGACGTAGCGGCTGCCCAGCACGAGGTCCACCGAGGCCGCCCGGTGCGCGAGGCGCGGCAGGTCGTGCGGCGGGTGGCTGAAGTCCGCGTCGAAGCTGAACAGCACCTCGTAGCCGCGTTCGAGTCCCCACCGAAAACCGTCGACGTACGCACGGCCGAGGCCGCGGCGCCCGGTCCGATGCAGGACGTGGACACCCGGATCCGCAGCCGACATCGCGTCCGCGATCTGGCCGGTTCCGTCCGGAGACGCGTCGTCGGCGATCAACACATCGGCGTCCAGCTGCGCGCGCGCCGCGCGCACGATGGCCTCGATGTTCTCCCGCTCGTCGTAGGTCGGAATGACGATCAGTCCGCGACCGGGGCACGGGTAGGGTCGCGGCGGAACGAACGCGGCGCCGGGAACCCGGGCTTCGACCGCGGCGGCGAACGTCGACTCGGAGCCTGCACGCACGACCGCGATCTGGGAGCTGTCGACGCCCGCCCGCACCAGCGCGTCCGCGATCTCGAAGGTCGCGGCCACGCAGGTCTGGGCGCCGCCGACCTGGAGCCGGGTCGGCACCTCAGCCTCGGAGGAATAGGACTGCGGTGCCAACGGCGGGACGAGTCGCAGGGCGTCGGGAGAGCTGTGGGACGGTGAAGGGCGCCCGCGGGAAAAGGCCGCCGCGTCGGAATCAGGCATGTTGCGGGGAGCCCCGGTGGAGCCGGGGCGCATGAGTTTCGAGACCCCGGCTCGGGCTCGCAAGCCGCAATCCGAGCGCGTCGGAAGGTTGACCTCCCCGCTCGTCGCTCAGCGGGAGTGCCACGCGGCGAGGACCTCGGCTTCCCGCTCCCGGGGCAGTCCGGTCCGCCGGAACATCGGCCGCCGCGCGGCTTCCTCCTGCGCCCACGCGAGCGTGTCGCGGATCGTGTCGGCGACCGGGCGGAACCGGAGCCCCTTCGCCTGGGCCTTCGCGATGCTCGCGATCGTGTTCTTCCGCGCAGGGAGCCACAGCGGCATCTGCATCCAGGGACCGACCTGCTGCTCGTTCAGGAACTCCTCGTCGGCCCACGTGATCGTGACCGGGAGCGAGGTCGCGCAGCGACACCCGTAGAGCACCTGGGCCATCGTGACGACGCCGTCGAAACCCGTCGCGTTGTAGATGCCGACGTGCCCTTCCTCGGCGCAGTGGACCACCCACTCGCCGAGGTCACGCACGTCGATGAACTGGACCGGCTGGTCGGGGTCCCCCGGAGCGAGGACCTCACCACCCTGCGCGATCCGCGCGGGCCACCAGGTGAAGCGATCCGAGTTGTCGCGGGGACCGACGATGAGACCCGGCCGGATGTTGGCGACACGCCCCGGCATGACCGCCTCCGCCGCCGCTTCGCAAAGCGCCTTGAAGCCCCCGTAGAAGCGCCCGCCGTCGCGGAACGAGTCCTGGATCGTCTGCACTGCGGCGACGACATCGTCCGGGACCGTGGCGACTTCGCCGTCCTCGCTCATCACGCCGCCTTCCTCACCGAAGCCCGGATAGACGGAGATCGACGAGATCAGCAGGTACTGACCGACCTGGTCCTTCAGGATCTCGGCGGCCGCCGTGACGTGACCCGGCACGTACGCCGACGTGTCGATCACCGCGTCGAACTCTCGGCCCCGCAGCGCGTCGAGTTCGCCGGTGTTCCGGTCCCCGCGCAGCTGCTCGAGCCCAGGGAACAAGTCCGCGTTCGTCCGACCGCGGTTGAACAGCGTGACCTCGTGGCCGCGGGCGCGAGCGTGCTCGACGATCGCCGGACCGAGGAACCCGGTGCCGCCCAGGATCAGGATGCGCTTCGGATCGGCTGCTCGCACGGCCGGAGCGCTTCCTGCTGTGGCTGCGAGCGCCGGTCGGAGCCCGGCGGCTGCGCCGAGCGAGGTGCCGAGAAACGAACGCCGGGTGGGAGTCGAGGACATGGTGCTGCCTTGCGCGGGTGGCGCGGACGGGGCGGTGTCAGGAGTCGGCGCGCGGGCGGCCCGCCAGGTACGGCGCGGGCCAGGCAACGCCGTCGTAGCCGTACTCCGCCGCGGCGTGGGCGGTCAGGTACGGGTTCGCGAGGTGGGGACGCGCGAGCGCGCAGAGGTCGGCCCGACCCGCCGCCAGGACCGTGTTGCAGTGGTCGGCGCCCTGGATCGCGCCCACGGCGGCGACCGGGACCCCAGCCTCCCAGCGGATGCGCTCCGCGAACGGGACCTGGTACATGCGGCCGTAGACCGGGATCACATCGGCGACGTTGCCGCCGGACGAGACGTCGATGACGTCCACACCCGCATCGCGGAGCGCACGGGACAGGACGACCGCGTCGTCTTCCGTCATCCCACGGTCCCCGGCCCAGTCGGACGCCGAGATGCGGACCATCAGCCCCCGGTCCGCTGGCCACACCGCACGCACGGCGGCCAGGACCTCCAGCGGGTAGCGCATGCGCCGTTCCAGGTCGCCGCCGTAGGCGTCGCTTCGCTGGTTGGAGAGCGGTGACAGGAAGCTCGACAGCAGGTAGCCGTGCGCCATGTGCAGCTCGACGACGTCGAAACCGGCCTCGAGCGCACGCCGCGTCGCCGCGACGAATGCGTCCCGGACGCGATCCATGTCGGCGCGGTCCATCTCCTTCGGCGCGGGCCAATCCGGGCGGAACGGGATCGCCGAGGGCCCCAGCGTCTCCCAGGCCCCCTCGTCCGCGGACAGAGGCCGATCGGCCCCGGTCCACGCATGGTGCGTCGAGCCCTTGCGCCCGGCGTGGGCGAGCTGGACCCCGATCTTCGCGGCGGACTCGGCGTGCACGAACGCGACGATCCGCGCCCACGCCTCGGTCTGCGCGTCGTCCCAGAGCCCGGCACACCCCTGCGTGATCCGGCCCTCGGGGGTGACGTTGGTCATCTCGGTGATGACGAGACCGGCCCCGCCGACCGCACGACTGCCCAGATGGACGAGATGCCAGTCGTTCGGCACACCATCGACCGCCCGGTACTGGCACATCGGCGAGACCACCACGCGGTTCGGGAGCGTGAGCGCCCCGGCACGGAAGGGCGCGAACATCGGAGGCACCGCCGAGCCGTCCGCGCGGCGCGGGCCGTCGTGGGCGGCTGCGAAGACCTCGTCGACGCGGCGGACCAGCTCCGGGTCCCGCGCCCGCAGGTTCTCGTAGGTGATCCGCTTGCTGCGGGTCATCAGGTTGAACGTGAACGTGACGAGGTCCTGATCGACGTAGCGCGCGCTGTTCTCGAACCACTCCAGGCTCGTCTGCGCGGCCTTCTGCAGCTTCAGCACGTCGACGAAGCGCGCCTTCTCGTAGGCCGCCAGCACGGCGGGCACGTCGTCGAAACCGTGCTGGACGAACGCGTCACGGAGGACGATCGCATCCTCCATCGCAAGCTTGGTGCCCGAGCCGATCGAGAAGTGCGCGGTGTGGGCCGCGTCGCCGAGCAGGACGACGTTGCCGTGGTGCCAGGTCGCACAGCGGACCGTCGGGAACCGCCGCCACACCGAACGGTTGGTCAGGATGCGGTGGCCGCGCAGGTGCTTCTCGAAGATCCGCTCGCAGAACGCTGCGGACTCCGCCTCGCTCATCCGATCGAGTCCCGCGCGCTTCCAGACATCGTCCTGGCACTCGACGATCCACGTGCCGAAGCCTGGCTCGAACGGGTAGGCATGGACCTGGAACAGGCCCCACTCGGTCCGCTGGAAGACGAACGTGAACGCGTCCATCGGCAGATCGGTCCCGAACCACGCGAAACGGCACTGGCGCCCGTCCAACTCGGGTCGGAACACGTGGGCGAGCGTGTCGCGAACCCGGCTGTTGACGCCGTCCACCGCCAGGACGAGGTCTGCATCCTGCACCTCGGGGCTGTCGAGACCGATCTCCCGCTCGAAGTGGAGCCGCACGCCCAGGGCCGCACAGCGTTCCTGGAGGATGCGCAGCAGGCGGATGCGGGACATGCCGCAGAACCCGTGTCCCGTCGAGCGCACGACCTCGTCCGGGCTGTCGACGAACGTGTCGATGTCGTCCCAGTAGCGGAACTCCTCGCGGACGCGGGCCAGCGTCTCCGGGTCGGCCTCCTCGAGGTTGCCGAGCGTCTCGGCCGAGAACACGACGCCCCAGCCGAACGTGTCGTCCGCACGGTTCCGTTCGTAGACGTCGATCTCGACGTGCGGCCACGCCTTCTTCATCAGGATGGAGAAGAACAGGCCCGCGGGCCCGCCACCGATCGACACGATCCTCATGCGGCGGACGATCATCGACGCGACGCGCCCGCCATGCACGCGTCGAGCGCGCCGAGCCCGCCCTTGCAGGCGGGCGCAGCCGCGCGACGATGCGTTCCTCGGTGCCTGATCCCGTCACAGTCCTCGGTGCCCTGTCGGGTCTCGGCTGGGCCGCATTCGCAGTCCGCGGGCTCGCGGGACTCCGGGATGCCCCGCCGCTTCCCCCACTCGAACCGGCCACGGCGCCCGTCGAGCGGGTGCGGGTCGTCCTCGCGGCCCGGGACGAGGAGGCCGCACTGCGACGCACTCTCGACGGGCTGCGGGCGCAGCGCGGCGTCGCACTCGAGATCGTCGCTGTCGACGACCGTTCGATCGACGACACGCCGGCGCTCCTGGCCACCGCGGCGGCCGCCGACGACCGCATCCGAACCCTCCGGGTCGATGCCGTGCCGGCCGGCTGGCTCGGCAAGTGCCACGCCTGCTGGGCCGGCGCGCGCGCCGAGGGTCCCCGGCCGGACTGGCTCCTCTTCCTCGATGCCGACTCGTGGCTCGGTCCCGACACGATCGCGCGCGCGGTGCAGACGGCCCGCCGCACGGAAGCGGACCACCTCTGCCTGCTTCCCCAGCTGGCCGGGCAGTCCTTCGTCGGCCGGACCGTGACGCTCGCGATGTCGTTCGGCCTGTTCCAGCAGGCTCTCGGACTCGAGCGGAACCGGCGCAGCGCCTACGTCGGAGTCGGCGCGTTCCAGCTGTTCCGCGCCGAGGCCTACGACGCCCTCGGCGGACACGAGGCCGTCCGCCTCGAGGTCGTCGAGGACATCGCGCTGGCCCGGCGCGCCCGCCGGCACGGCCTGCGCTCCCGGCTCCGCTTCGCGGTCGATGCGTTCGAGGTCCGCTGGATCACCGATCTCCCCAGCGTGTTCACGGTCCTGGCGAAGAACTACTTCGCGCTGCTCGGCTACCGGACGCTCCTCGCGGCCCTGCTGGTCGGCGGCGGGCTGTCGGCGTTCGCGCTCGCGTGCGCCACGCCCGCAGGGCTCGCTGGCCTCGGCGTGTTCGCCGCCGCGTCCCTGCCGATCGCGCGCCGCTACCGGTGGTCTCCTCTCCACGCGCTCCTGGCCCCGGCCGCGATCCCGTGCGTGCTCGCGACGATGGCGTGGAGCGCTTGCCGGACGCTCTGGGCGGGAGGGGTCACGTGGCGCGGGTCCTTCCATCCGCTGGCCGAGCTCCGCGGCTTCGACCGCGCCACGACGCGCTGAAACGCGCCGCTCCTCAGGCTCCCCAGTCGCGGCCGACGAGCGCCTCGAGATCGCGGACTTCCTTCGGGCAAGCCTCGGTCAGGTTCCGATGGCCGTCCGCCGTCACCAGGATGTCGTCCTCGATGCGGATGCCGATGCCGCGGAGCTCCTTCGGGACACTTCGATCCTTCGGATCGAAGTAGAGCCCGGGCTCGATCGTCAGGACCTGCCCGGCGCGGAACCCGTGCGGCTTGCCGGCCTCGTCCTGGTAGGCGCCGACGTCATGCACGTCCAT
>JBEAPQ010000268.1:0-5835 GCA_041164325.1 Planctomycetota bacterium
GCGCGGTTCGTTGCAGACCGCGGAGCGGAAACCGTCGTGCTGCGCGCGGAACAGCTCGAGCCGCTCGGCGGCCGTGCCGCTCCCCAGGTCCGGTGCGCCGTCGAGCACGACGCGCGTCGGCTCCCCTTCGGTGTGGGAATCGATGACCTGGACGCGGGTGACGTGCGGCGTGTTCATGGTGCGTGGAGGGGCGGGCGCGGTGTCAGCGGTGTGGGAAGGCCTGGGTCGCGTCGGACAGCAGCAGGAAGGCGCACGGCTCGCTGCCGTCGTTCCGGTACTCGACCGCGACCTGCGGCCCGTAGGTGATGCCGTCGCCGGGTCCGAGCGTGAAGCTCTCGCTGCCGAGGACGAGCGTCAGCGTGCCTGCCTGGACGGTGACATGCTCGACGATGCCGGTGCGGTTCGGTTCCATCTCGCCGGCCGACTGGCCGGAGGGCAGTTCGTAGGCGACGAACTCGAGGCCGCGGCGCAGCAGGTCCGGCGACAGCGCGTGGCGCGCGACCCCGGTCTCCGGATCGACGAGCGAGCGGCGTTCGGCGGCGCGGACCACGCGGGGCGGGGGCGTTCCGTCGTCCTCGAGCAGGTCGGTCAGCGAGCAGCCGAGGGCGCGGGCAACCTGGTAGGCGAGCTTGACGGTCGGGTTCTTCACCGACCGCTCGACCTCCGACAGCATGGTCGGGCTGACGCCGCTCGCCTCGGCCAGCTGATCCAGCGTCAGGCCGCGCGCGAGGCGGCGGCGGCGGACGTTGGCACCGAGGTCGGCCGGGTCGGACATGGGCGTAGGACGCTACGCTATAGCGTTTGAAGCCGCAAGCGGAGCAATTCTGCGGGCGGTGGGGTGGTTCGGTTCGGGTCCTTCCGACGCAAGACCATGACCCGCCACGACCCCATCGCGGCCCTCGCTGCTGCACGCCACGAGTTCGGCGAGCACGGGGGCGTCAACATGTCCATCGAGACGAGCTCGACGTTCACGGTGCTCGACCCGCACACGATGCCCGACCTGTTCAGCGGTCGGCTCGGGCCGGACACCGACCGTCAGGGCTGTTACCTCTACGGGCGGCACTTCAACCCGACGGTCTACGCGCTCGGCCGCCAGCTGGCGGCGCTCGAGGGGACGGAGGCGGCGTACGGGGCAGCGAGCGGCATGGGGGCGATCGCGTCGGTGCTGATGCAGATCTGCCGGGCAGGCGACCACGTCGTCGCGAGCCGCGCGATCTACGGCGGGACGTTCGCGCTGCTGCACGACTTCCTGCCGGGCCGTGCCGGCGTGTCGACGACGTTCGTCGATGCGTCGGACCTCGCCGCGGTCGAGTTGGCCGTCGAGCCGCGGACCAAGGTCGTCTTCGTCGAGACCCTGTCGAACCCGACGCTCGATGTCGCCGACATCCCGCGTCTCGCAGAGGTTGCGCATCGGCACGGCGCGCTGCTCGTCGTCGACAACACGTTCGCGCCGGTCCTCGTCGCTCCCTCCCAGCTCGGAGCCGACGTCGTCGTGCACAGCATGACGAAGTTCCTGAGCGGCGCGTCGGACCTGATCGCCGGTGCCGTCTGCGGCTCGACGGACTTCATCCGTTCGATGATGGATGTGCACACCGGCGCGCTGATGCTGCTCGGCCCGACGCTCGATCCGCGCGTGGCGTTCGAGCTCAGCGTGCGGCTGCCCCACCTCGGCCTGCGGATGCGCGAACACTCGCACCGTGCGATGACGTTCGCGGTCCGGCTCCGCGAGCTCGGTCTCGACGTCCGCTACCCGGGCCTCGACGAGCACCCGCAGCACGCGCTGATGCGCGGCATGCTGACGGACGAGGACTTCGGGTTCGGTGGGGTCCTCGGCCTCGACATCGCGGACCCCGAAGTCGCCAATCGCCTCCTCGACGAGCTGCAGAACCGCGAGCGGTTCGGTTGGATCGCGGTCAGCCTCGGCTACTTCGACACGCTGATGTCTGTGTCGGCCGCGTCGACGTCGAGTGAATTGAGCGACGAAGACCTGGCGGCAGCCGGCATCCGGCCCGGATATGTGCGCATCTCCGTGGGTTTCACCGGCACGCTCGAGCAGCGCTGGCTGCAGCTCGAACATGCGCTCCGCCGCGTCGGTTTGGCCGGCGCGCGGGCGCGCGGTTAGCCCTCAGCGGACATTGCGGTCGGTCGGCAAGACTTCCTTGTTCCCACGTCTTGTCGAGTCCGGGGGCGGCGCTAGCTTGCCGCCGCCTCTCTCCGTCCGTTGGTGTCGTATTCCAAGCCGGGGAGTTGGATGTGTCCCTCGAAGGCACCCCCTGCATGAAGACCCTGCCTATTGCGGCAATCCTCCTATCCACCCTCGCGGGCTCCCTGTCCGCGCAGTGTTTCGAAACCAACTTCGGCACGCTGGTCATCAGCGGCGATGACTCGCTGGCCAGCGACGTCGCGCTCGATGCGTCCGGCTTTCCGATGGCCGGCGCCACCTACACGCACGTCCGCGTCAACACGAACGGCGCCTGCTTCCTGACGACGGGCAACGGCGGCTCCGGCACGACCTCCACCGGCTACTCGACGTCGGCGTCGACGATGCTCACCAACATGCGCGGCGCCGCGGGCGCCTCGCCACGCATCGCCGCCTACTGGCGCGATCTCAACCTGACCGCAGCCAACGGCGCGGGCTGCTACGTCAACAGCACGATCCCCGGCAAGACGGTGATCACTTGGGACCGCGCGGTTCACTTCGGCCAGTCGACCCCCATCTTCACGGTCCAGGCCCAGCTCTACGCCACCGGCGAGATCCAGCTCTTCTGGGACGGCGAGACGAACAACACCGCGCTCGGCGCGACGGTTGGCATCTCCGAGGGCAACAACGTCGCGGACACCGGTCCGACCGACCTGTCGGCGGGCACCGGCGTGACGGCCACGGGCCTGATGTACCAGACGTTCACGACGCTCAACACGTTCGATCTCAAGCGCAAGATCGCGAGCTTCGTGCCGGACGGCACGGGTGGCTACACGCAGACCATTGGCGACTGCGTGCCGGCCTTCAGTGAGGTGTTCGGCGCGGGCTGCGGAGGCACGAGCGGCACCGCGTACGAGCTGTTCCCCGCGAACACGCTCGACCTCGCCGGCAGCGGCTACCGCATGACGCCGAACGCCAACGGCGGCTACGACTTCGGGCCGGCGACCGGCTCGGCGTTCACCCACACGGTGACGAGCCTCAACCTCGGCGATGACACGGTCGGGCAGTTCGCGCTGCCGTCTGCGTTCACCTACCCGGGTGGCTCGACGTCGACGCTCCACATCTGCTCGAACGGCTACATCTGGATGCAGCCGTCGACCACGGCGGACTTCTCGCCGACGGTCGGTGAGCTGTTCGGGGGCGGTGCGCGTTTCTGCCCGCTGTGGGCAGACGGCGTTCCGGACGGTGCGACGGGCGTCAACAACGTCTTCGCCGAGCACGATCCGGTCACCAACAAGGTCTACGTCAGCTACGTCAACATCCCGGTCTTCGGGGGCGTCGGCGGCACGCTGGACCTGCAGTGCGAGTTCGACCTGACGAGCGGCGCGTTCGAAGTCCGCTACGGTGCGAACTGCTCGTCGGGCAACACCTCGATCACGGGCTTCACGCCCGGAGCGGGGGTCTCCAGCGCGGACCTCGGCAGCCTCGACTTCTCGGCCCGGATTCCGAGCGGCTTCTCGACGAGCGCGGTCGAGTCCCCGGACCTGACTCTGACGGCTGCCCCGGCCCCGGTGATCGGCAGCTCCGTGACGTGGACTGCTTCGGGCGTGCCTGCCGGAGCGGCGACCACGCTGATGGTCAGCATCCTCCGCAACGAGACCGGCCAGCCGATCCCGTTCACCGAGAACTGCACCTACTACCTGCACATCCCGAGCTTCTGGGACAACCGGATGATGGTCGTCGCGGGTAGCCAGGCGACGCACACGATCGCGATCCCGAACAACCCTGCGCTCGCTGGGTTCCCGGTCACGATGCAGGCGGCAGCGCTCGCCCCGGGCGTCAACACGCTCGGCGCGATCACGTCGAACGGTGTCTACTCGGTGTTCGCGTCGTTCTGAGATGACCGAGTGACGGTCTGTCGAATCCTGTGACCAGATCGGTCAGAGGATCCGAACGGAGTCGGGTGACCCTCGCGGGTCACGCGCCAGCTCACGGTCGGGTGTCGGCTGCGCCGTGCGCAGGCCTGGGTGTGGCCACCGCCAGATGGAGGGCGGTGGTCGCCGCGAGAGCCAGGCCTGCGTATCGGTGCAGATCGGCCATCCGCTCCATCCAGCTCGTCCCGAGGATCGGGAACGTGCAGATGAGCATGCTGGCGGCGGCGAGGAAGCCGGACACCAGCAGCGCCAGGAAAGTGGCGCGCGCGAGCACGGTGGGGCCAGCGCCCGCCCGTGTGCGGCGCAGCTGGAGCGCGGAGCCGACGACGGCGAACGCGGCGAGGGTGCCGGTCAGCGCGCCGCCGATGGCGACGTGGATCAGGAGCGGCCAGCCGTGCATGGCGCCCGCGGTCCAGATCGAGCCGAGGGACGTGGCGGCGGCGACGGCGACCGTGCCGGCGAGCGCGAGCTGGAGCAGGCGCTCGATCGGGCCGCGCGGGGTCGCGGGTTCGCCGGGTCCCGCCCGCTGGACCGCGAGTTGGACGATGCAGATCGCGACGGTGGCCGCGGCGACTGCGCCCGACACGACCGGGTAGCTGGTCAGCAGGCCGTCGGGGTTCATCGGGGTGCGCTCCCGGTGCCTCGCCGCAGGCCGCGGAGCAGCGCGTCGAAGCCGACCGTCACCTGGAGCAGGATGACGAGGGCGAGGATCGCCATGGCGGCGACACCGACGACCTTGAATGCCGAACGCCCGCCGAAGCTCTGCTCCCACGTGCCGACCAGCGTCGGGTCGAGTCCCATGGAGGCGAGCATCGTCGAGGTTGCAGGGTTCGCGTCCGGCATCGGTCCGCGGGCTGCGAACGTGCCGTGCACGAACGCCGCGTCGGCAGCGTGGCACTCGGTGCAGCCCGAAGCGCCGATGGCCTGGCGGGCTGGACGCACGTCGTGGCCGAGCGGCCACGAGTAGGGTGCGGCCGCAGGGTCCGGTCTGCTCTCGACGGTCGTGCCGTCCGCCGCGAGCGCGTGGATGCGGCCGCCGGACAGGTAGACCGCGGTCGCGCCTTCCGGCGCGGTCTTCTGGAACGCGTCGAGCGCCTTCGCCATGCCCGCGCGGAACTCCGCCTCGACGCTGGCGACGACCGCGCGCTGCACGGCCGCGCGCTCCGTGTCGGTCCATTCCTCGGCGGGCATCCCACGGCGATCCTCGGGGATAGCCTGCGCGATCTCCTCGGTCGTCGGTGCGCGCCGCGACAGGTCGGGCCGCAGCTGCGTGCGGACGCGCATCGTCCGGCGCAGCGTCTTGAACGCCTCGTCGGTCGCGATCGGCGTGATGGTCTCGCCCTTCGCGTAGCCCCAGTAGGCCGGCCACACGCTCCGCACCGGCTCGATGACGCCCGCTTCGTTGCGGCGCAGCAGAGGCTCGGCCAGGTAGGGCAAGTCGTCCGGGCTCCGCGTCTGGCTCGGGACTCCGAACGCGTGACTCATCGACGTCTGCACCGCGCGCGCGGTCGCGTCGGGCGCGGTTCCTGCGTGGCAGGCGGTGCACGACAGCTTGTCGAGGTGGATCGGCGGCAGGCCCTTGTGCTGCGGTTTCGGCGCGCCGAGGCGGCCGCCGCGTGCGCCGATCCCGCCGTGTCCGTCGGTGTCGTCGAGGTGGCAGCCGCGGCAGGACAGTGACGCGACAGCGTCGCCGGCCGGGTGCTGCTCGCCCTCGTAGCCGCGGACCGTGTGGTGCTCGAGCCCGTTGCGGTGGCAGTCGAC
>JBEAPQ010000269.1:0-5462 GCA_041164325.1 Planctomycetota bacterium
GGAGCCGATGACCTGGCCCTGCGCGTCGACGAACGCGCACTGCATGCCGATCTGGGAGCCGCTGCCGCCGATGCCCGGGTTGAAGAGCGGCAGCGTGGCGGTGCCGCTCGCGTCGAACGACACGGCCAGCACGTCCCACGCGAAGAACATCGTGGGGTCCCAGAGGATCATCTGCTCGAAGCCGGGGACCGGATACGGCCCTTCGTTCTGGCGGGGGTTGGGGCCGACGGCGACGAGGCCGGTGCCCAGCGCGGGGCCGCCGGTCGTCACGACGTCGAAGGGCCCGGCCGGCGCATTCATCGGCGCGCTGGTCACCGGGCGTGCCGGCACGAGCCGCCGGATCTGGCTCGCTCCACCGAAGGTCGACTCGTGCACGATCAGCGCGCCGGCATCGCTCGGCTGGAACGGCTCGAACTGTCCTGACCACGGCGGGCCGGCGCGCCAGCGGATGCCCAGGGGCTGGGGCGCAGCCGGGTCGTAGTCGATCAGGTCGGAGCGCCGCACGACCTCGTTGCGTCCGGCGCGGAAGCCGATGCTGACCTCGTGCACGGCGCCGTTCAGCCAGTCGCTGACGATCAGGTCGAAGTCGCTGTCGACGGCGAGGCCCCAAGCCGAATCGATCCCGGTCGCGACCTGGATCGCGTCGGCCGCGGTCAGCACGCGGTTGCCGAGCGACTGCATGATCTGCAGCGGGGTCCAGAGCAGGACCTCGACCGCTCCGGGCGGCGGCGGGAAGCTCAGGCTCGACGTCGCGTAGTAGAGGCCGTTACGGGTCCAGGTCAGCGGTCCACTCGCCCCGTCGACGCGCGCGACCAGTTGGGTTCCGCCGGTGACCAGATCGACGTGGACGATGTCGTTGTCCGGCGTCGTGTAGCCGCCGGTCTTGGCCGAGACGAGGACGGCATCGGCGTCCATCTGCGTGGCGTCGAAGTTGGCCGGCAGGTTCGCGAGCAGGCGCGGCGCGCGGCCGTTCGGCACCGTGGAGACGAGCCAGAGGTCGCCGTTGCTGCTCTCGCCGAACAGCACCTCGGTCGGACCGACCTGCAGCGAGAACGAACCGAAGACAGGGCTGCCGAACGACAGGAGTTCGCGCTGGGCGCCGGACGCGTCGCGCAGCACGAGCCGCGTCCCGTCGAACCAGACGACACCGGCGTCACCGTCGAGGACCGTGACCTGTCCGGTTCCGGGGGGCAGCGGGATGACGCTTGCCGTGCGGTAGCCGGGTTCGACCGACTGCGCTTGGAGGGAGCAAACGGCGAGCCCGATTGCAGTGAGGAGCGAGCGCGTGTTGTGGAGATCCATGGGGCACATCAGGATTCGTGGAAGCGAGGGTTCATGGCAGCAGCGTGATCGAGAGCGGAGCCGACGAGCACAGCGAGAGAGGGGGAGTGGGCGCGGCGATCTGGATCGCCAGGGTCCAGGACAGGCCGCCCTGGTAGGGCAGGGAGACCTGGGCGTGGCCGCGCGCGTCGGCCCAGCACGGCAGGGTCAAGAGCGGCATCTGCAGGTCGAGGCCCCACCAGAACGGTGCGTCGGCGGCGCCGATGCCGAGCGGCGTCTCGGCAGACAGTGCGGGCAGGATGTTGAACGCCAGGACGCCGAGGCTCCCGGGCGGCAGGCCTGCCGCGTCGATCCGGAGCCCGCCCGCCGGCGCGGTCGGTCCGCTGGCCGAGGTCGCGATCGGACGTGCCGCGCGGACCTCGTGCACTGCGGCGAGCGTCGACCAGTCGTTCGTCGCGACGAACAGCGTTCCCCCGTCGCCGGGCTGGAAGGCAGCCAGCGTGGCGGGTCCGTCGTCGACGAACGCCATGCCGAGTGAGCTCGTGCCTGGCTGCGCGCCACAGAGTGGCACCGGGTCGAGCGTGCCGTCGACGCGGACGATCTCGATGCGCCCGTCCAGGGGATTCGAGGCGAGGAGTCGGCCGCGGTCGTCGAAGACGACGTCGAACGCCCCGTCGAGGCGGGCCGGGAGCATCGTCGCGTCCGCAGGGCCGAGGACCGGGCCGCCTGCGATCGCGGCCGCCAGCGCGGCCGCCGCGAATCTCAGCACGCGCACCGAGCCGGGCGGCGTCGGATAGCTGGCGCTCGCCGTCGCGTAGTAGAGGTCGCCGTGGATGGGGTGGACGGCCAGCGGTCCCGATGCCCCCGGGCCGAGCTGCACGACTTCGCGGTGGTTCGGTCCGCCGGTCGGGTCGACGAGCCACAGGCCCGGGGTCGCGCCGGCCGACGGCCACAGCGGGTTGGCGGACGCGAGGAGTTCGCCGGACGGGAGCACCGCGAGGTCGAACGTGCGGAGCGGAAGCCCGCGCGCCGTCTGGGTGCCGGTCTGCAGGTCGAGGACCTGGAGCAAGCCACTGCGGTCGTCGGCGAACAGCAGTCGGCCCTGCGCTTCGTCACGCAGCAGGATCTCGCAGCGATCCTGGACCGGGAACGCGTGCACGAGCGTCACGCGCCCCCCGGCGTCGCGGTGGTAGACCGCATGGCCGACCGCGAAGTACAGCTCGTCCGCCGCCGACCCCGGGGTGAAGCCCGCAAAACCGAACGCGTATCCGGTCTCCCGGTGGATCTCCGTGCGCTCGAAGCCGTCGGCCAGAGGGGGGAGCAGGCTCTGGGCCGTGGCCGGCGAACTGCCCAGGGCCAGGGCCCCGAGGGCAGCGCACCGCGCCAGGAGCGCGAGGCGTCCACGCCGACGGTGCGATCCGTCGGACCTGTTGCGCACGTGCGGTGGAACCCCGGACGGAGTTCCCGCGCAGGGTCGGGAGCGAGCCATGCAGTCTCCTGTCCACGAGAGACCTGGTTGAGTCTGATCCCTCGGGCCGTCTTCTGACTCGCGCATCGGACAGGGTGCGTCGCCTTCCCGGCCTGAGCCAGTGGCTGTCCGCAGGGGCGTGCCGACGAGGCTCGCATGCGGACCGACGCACCCCTCTGCGCTCACAGCGGCGGGCCCGTGGAGGATTCGCACCTCACTTCCGTACCCGAGGGGTTGATCGCGGGACGCTAGCCCGCGTCGTGATCGGGCGCAAGGGGTGCCGCCTCGCACGCGTCGAGGACTTCCGCCACGGCCCGGTCGATGTCGTCATCGTCCGTCGCGTGGTTCACGACGCAGAACCGCAGCACGTAGGCCCCGTCGACGCGTGAACTCGACAGCATCGTCGTCCCGCGCGCGAGCAGCGTGTCGAGCCATGCGCGGGTCCTCGCCTCGTCCCCGTCGGCCCTCGTGAACGTGAAGACCGACAGCCGGGTCGGCGTCACGATCCGCACGCGCGGGTCTGCTGCGAGCTGGCGCTCGGCCCGCTGCGCGCGCCTTTCGTCGCCGCGGATCGCATCGGCGATCGCGTCGATCCCGACCGACCGGAACAGGAACCAGAGCGGCACGGCGCGCCCGCCCCGGGTCAGTTCGGGCCCCCGCTCGAAGAAGTTCACCGCATCGCGCGGGATGTCCTGCATGTAGCTCCCGTCGCCGGTGAAGGCGCACCGCAGCCAGCGTTCGTGCGGTGTCAACAGGCAGCCTGCCTCGAAGGGGGCGTAGAGCCACTTGTGCGGGTCGAGCGTCAGCGAGTCGGCGCGCCCGAGCGCGCGGCGCAGCTCGGTCCGTTCGGGGAGGAGTGCGGTCGCCGCACCGTAGGCCCCATCCACGTGGAGCCACAGATCCTCGGCGGCACAGAGATCGGCGATCGCATCGAGCGGGTCGATCGCACCGGTCGTCGTCGTGCCGGCCGTCGCGCAGACGATCCCGCGCCGGCAGCCGTCCGCGCGGGCCCGCTCGAGCGCCCGGGTCAGCTGCGCGAGATCGATCCTCTGCGCGCCGTCGGCGGGGATCGGGACGATCGCATCCTCGGAGATCCCGAGCACGCGGGCGGCCTTCCGGATGGAGTAGTGGGCTTCCTCCCCGAGGAACACGCGGAAGCCGGAGCCGGCGCCCTCTTCGGTGGCCCGGGCGCGCGCCGCTGCCAGCGCCCCGAGGTTCGCCATCGACCCGCCGGACGTCAGGATGCCGGTTCCGAACTCCCGGCGCAGTCCCAGGGCTTCGCGGAGCCAGTCCAGGACCTGCACCTCCATCTGTGCTGCCGCAGCCCCGCCGAGCCAGGTGCCGACGAACAGGTTGGCGGCCGCGCTCGCGAACGCCCCGATCGCTCCGGCGAAGCTGCCCGGGCCGGGGACGAACGCGAAGAACCGAGGGTGGTTGACCAGCGTCGCGTGGGACAGGACCGCGTCGAAGAAGCGATCCAGGGTCGCGTCGAGCCCGGTCCCGGCCCGGGGGAGTCCCTCGGCCAGGAGCGGGCCGAGGACGGCGGCGTCGGGTGGCGTCACGACGCGGCGGTCCCGGATGCCGACGAGGTGGTCGACGACGAGGTCGGCCGCGCGGTGGGCGAGGCGGCGCATCGCCACGGGGTCGGGGTCGAGGCTCACGAGGTGGGGTGGCTCGGGTCGGGAAGGGTGGGGCGGGCCGGGTCGGCGCGCCCGCGGCGCGATCCGGGCCCACCATGGGGTGCCGCGCGGCCGGTTCCCCGGGATCGCGGTTGATTGACCCCCCTGGGGGCGAGGCCTATTCTGCGCGGCCCGATCCGGGGCCGAAACACCCCTCAAGCCCGTTCGATCCTTTGTCCGACCGACCGTCAGAAGTTCCGGAGCCCCGGACTGTTCCGCTCGCCTGCCACCCAGGGGTGGGGCCGGACAGCTTCACGGTCTTCGCCGGTCCGTGCGCGGTCGAGTCCCGGGACCAGCTGTCGCTGACGGCGCGGGCGGTCGCGGCGGCGGGGGCCTCGGTCCTCCGGGGCGGTGCGTTCAAGCCCCGCACGTCGCCGCACTCGTTCCAGGGGCTCGGCAAGGAAGGACTGGAGCTGCTCGCCGAGGCGAGTCGGGCCGTCGGGCTCCCGGTCGTCACCGAGGTCCTCGACCCGCGCGACGTCGAGCTGGTCTGCGAGCACGCGGCGATGCTGCAGATCGGCGCGCGGAACATGCAGAATTTCCCGCTGCTCCGCGAGGTGGGCCGGACCCGTCACCCGGTGCTGCTCAAGCGCGGCCCGGCCGCGACGCTCGACGAGCTCCTGGCGGCCGCCGAATACATCCTCGGCGAGGGGAACCCGGACGTGGTGCTCTGTGAGCGGGGCGTGCGGTCGTTCGACACGTCGACGCGCTACCTGCTCGACCTGGCTGCGGTCCCGGCCCTCCGGGAGCGCACCCACCTGCCGATCGTCGTCGACCCGTCGCACGGGACCGGGCGCCGGAGCCTGGTCGCCCCGATGGCCCGCGCCGCGCTCGCGGCCGGGGCGGACGGGGTCATCCTCGAGGTGCACCCGCGCCCCGAGCAGGCGCTCAGCGATGGCCCCCAGGCGCTCCGGCCGATGGACTTCGCGCGCCTGATGAAGGAGCTCGCGGCCCTCGCCCCGATCGTGGGCCGGAAGATTGCGGCGTCTCCGGGCCGGCTCGTTGCTGCTTCCGAGGGCGCCTGCGCGGAAGAT
>JBEAPQ010000270.1:0-7220 GCA_041164325.1 Planctomycetota bacterium
AGAACACGCCCGCGGCCACGGCCAGCCAGACCTCCTGCGCGACGACGGAGACGAGGATCGGCAGGATCGACTGGCGCAGCCCGTCCGCGAACCGGACGAACAGCATGCCCGGGTGCAGGTGCCCCGCGGCGTGGACCCGCGGCGCCGGCTCGTGCGCCGCAGCCGGCTCAGACGGTGTCATCGCCCCGGGCCTCGAGGATCGCATCGCGGAGCTGGCCGGCACGGTCTGCGGTCAGCCCCGGCAGCCGGAACGAAGCCGCTTCGGTGCCTGCCGTGTGGACCACGAGCGTGGCGAGGCCGAACGCACGTTCGATCGGCCCCCGGGTCAGGTCGACGTGCTGGAGCCGCGAGACCGGGATGGCCTTCTCTTCGTGGAAGATCACTCCGTAGCGCGCGACGAGCAGGTCCGCGTCGATCGAGAAGCGCCAGCGCCGCCAAGCCAAGGGCGGCACGATCAGCCCCCACACGACGATCACTCCGACGACCACCGCGACGCCCACGGTCACCGCGCCGGCCGTCTCTTCGAGGGCGTCCCGGAACGCCAGCAGCGCCGCGACGACGACGCCCGCCAGGAACAGGTTCGCGACGAGACCCGTCACGAGCCAATAGGGCACGACACGGCGATCGAGGCTCTCGAACGCAGGGTGCACGACCGGCTCGGGCAGGGATGCGCCCGGGGTCGATTCCATCGTCGGGGGGACAGTCATGCAGCGCGGTTGCGGGGCATCGGCGCGGAGTGGGCCGAGCTGGCGACGCGCACAAGACCGGCGGCCCCCACCGCGGCCTGCTGTCCTCCCCGGCCGACGCGGGCCGGGAAGGAGGGAAGTGTGGGTGGCTGACCGGATTTGAACCGGCGACCCCCAGTGCCACAAACTGGTGCTCTAACCAACTGAGCTACAGCCACCACACGGACCGTCTCGAGGACGATCGGGGGGCTGGGATTCTGCCGAGCGATCTGGACCGGGTCAACGTGGCCGCCGAGGAATTGCGCGAGGTGCCGAAGACGAGGTTGAACAGGCCTGGGCACCGCGCTACCTTCCCCGCCCTCGCGTCCGAGAGGTCGTCGAGAAGAGCGCCTCTGTAGCTCAGTTGGTAGAGCAGCGGATTCTTAATCCGCGGGTCCTAGGTTCGAGCCCTAGCAGAGGTACTGAAGCCTTCGAGGCATCATCCGAGCGCCGGTCGGCCCCGCCGACCGGCGTTTTTTCATGCCGCTTCCGAGGCCGATCCTGGAGCCGGTGCCGCGGGGCGTCAGGGCGAGACCAGCGAGCGCGGCGCCGGGGCCTCCCCCACGTGGCTGTGGGGTGGCTGGACCGGCTCGAACGGCAGCGCCACGGAGAACGTCGTGCCCTGCCCCTCGACGCTGTCCACCCAGACGTCGCCGCCGTGGCCGAGGACGATCTCCCGCGTGATGTGGAGCCCGAGCCCGGTCCCGCTGATGCCGCCGGTGTTCGATCCGCGCTCGAACCGCTGGAACAGCCGCGACACGTCCTTGGCCGGGATCCCCATGCCGTTGTCGGAGACCTGGATCACGTAGCGATCCTCTTCCGCCACCGCCGAGACGAAGACCTTCGCCGGGCGATCGGTCGCCGCGTACTGGACCGCGTTGCCGAGCAGGTTCTGGAACACGCGCACCATCGCGAACCGATCGCAGCGCGTCTTCGGGAGGTGATCGAAGCGGACGTCGACCTGACGCTCGTCGATCTCGAGCCGCATGGCCTCGACGACCTCGCCGAGGAGCTCGTCGAGGTCGACCGACTGGAAGTCGAGACGGACTCCGTCGAAGTCGAGCCGCGAACTCTCGAGCAGGTCGCCGACCAAGCGATCCATCTGCTGGACGGCCGTCATCGCATTGTCGAGCGCGCGGTTCCCGACCTCGTCGACCTTGCCGAGGTAGCCCTTCCGCATCGACGAGAGCATCAGCCGCAGCGCAGAAAGCGGACGGTTGAGGTCGTGGATGATGTTCTGCGTCTCCTGGACGAGTTCGCGGTTCTTGCGCTCGAGCGCGACGCGGTAGCGATCCAGCTCCCCGAAGCGCTGTGCGAACTCGAGGTTGGAGGCGACCGTCGCGTCCAGCAGCGCCGGGAGGGGCTCCTCGTCGTCCACGGACCCACCCCGACCAGGGCTCGCGGACTGCGGGCGCACGTCTTCGAGTGCAGCAGCGTGCGGATCCAGGGCCGACAGGAGGTCCTGTTCCGAGAACAGCTCGCCGACCGGATCGACCTCGTCGAAGGGCTCCAGCTCGGGAAGCGCGTCGACGTCGACCGAACGGCCTTCGTCATCGAACGTCATCTCGACGCTTCCCGCCCGGCGGGTCCGGTCGAGACGGCTTGCGAACTCCGACTGGTCGAAGATGTCCCAGAGTCGCTGGCGGGCCCCGTCCGCCACCTTCGACGAATCGATCTTGCCCCGACCGAGGCCGTAGAGACGGATCTTGGCGTCCACGAGCAGGCCGGCGGCGTGGACGAACGTCTCGAACACCCCACGACCCTCCGTCGCGACGCTCGGGAATGCCTGCAGATCGCTCCGGAACTTGAAGTGGCGGTCGAGCTCCGACTCGCTCAGCACGTCTTCCAGGTCACGCTTGTTGTACTGGAGCACGATCGGGATCGACTCCGGATCGAGCCCGTTCAGCGCCAGGTTCTCCTTCAGGCTCTCGAGCGACTGGAGGTTCTCCTCGAGTCGGCTGGTCTCCGAGTCGACGACGAAGACCACGGCGTCGGCGCCGGACAGCACATACTTCCGCATGCGCCGGT
This sequence comes from Planctomycetota bacterium, assembly GCA_041164325.1. Lineage (GTDB taxonomy): Bacteria > Planctomycetota > UBA1135 > UBA1135 > UBA2386 > JAQCBR01. The sequence goes on from JBEAPQ010000270.1 coordinate 2,754, forward strand.
ACTTGGGCTGCCCGGGGACCGTGAAGCCCTGGATGCGCACCTTGAACCCCTCGACCTCGCCGAGGTCGATCGGCAGGAAGTCGAAGAGGAGCGTCGCGTCCTCCTCGGTCTTGATCGAGACCAGCTGGACCTCGTTCCGAGGACACATGATCTCGTGCACGGCCTGGAGCGACGTGGTCTTGCCGCCCATCCCGCAACCGTAGTAGACCAGCTTGGCGCTGATCGTCTTGTCGGCGAGGTTGATGAAGCCCATGGCTGGTCCCTGACGGGCGCTCTGCGTGGCAGCGCGCAGCGGACCCTCTGGTCCTCCGTCGCATATCGGCAGAATGCCCGGGCTCTCCGAAGCCCGAGCGGCCGCCGGCACCGGGAATATCGAGCCTGGGTCCGTCCCGCTGGACGCGTCGGGTCACAAACCCGGCGCGGGGACCAGGGTCACGCGTCCGGCTCGAGGGCGACCTCGCAGCGGCCGCTCCCGTCCTTCGCGAACAGCCTCGCGAGCGACCGATCGACGTGCCCGAGGGGGACGCGTCCCACGGACTCCGGCAGGTCGCCGGGCCAGCCGTGCACGCCGTAGCAGGCGACGACGTAGCCGCGCTGCAGCACGAGACCCGGGAAACGCTGCAGCGCCGTCTCCATGTCGGCGCGGAACGGCGGGACGTCGAGCGTCGTCATCAGCACGGAGAGCGCACCCTGGATCTCGGGGCCCGTGGCCCCGCCGTCCCGCAGACCGGCGGAGAGACTGTCCAGTTCGGCGCGCACGGCATCGAGCCCGTCGCCGTCGCGGCCGCGCCGCCCGACGAACGCCGCACGCGGCGCGCGGAGGAAGTCGTAGGCCAGGGGCGGGAACTCCGCCTCGACCTCACCGCCGCGCAGCGTCCGGAACGTCCCGGCCGCGCGGGAGCGCGCGACTTCCATCGCGATCAGGAACGGCAGGTAGCCCGCTTCTCCCCAGCGCGGGGCCACGAAGCCTCGGCAAACGAACGGCGCCGCGACGCGGCTGGTCGGCGTGATCCGGAGCACGTCTGCCGCATCCTCCGCCGTCGGCGCGACGGCCGGCCAGGCAGCGGGCGCGCGCGCGGCGCGGAGCGCTGTGTCGAACTCCGCGCCGAGCCCGTCGACGCTGCCCATCCCGACCAGCATCGCGCGGCCTGGGTGGAACGCGCGCGCGAAGGCCCCGCGGATCTCCTCGGGTCCGAGTGCGCGGATCTCCTCGGGTTCTCCTCCGGACAGACGCGCGGTCGGCGTTCCGGGGAACAGCAGGCGCTCGGCCCGCTCACGGAGCATCGGACCCGGCAACACCGCGGCCTCGTCATCGGCGCGGAGCAGCGCGCGTCCCCGCGCCGCAAGGATCTCGTCGTCGGCCAGCGCAAGCTCGCCGCGCAGCCACGCGGCGCACCGTTCCACCGCCGACGACCGCGCATCCGGGCTGTCGACGACGACCCCCACGAAGATCGCGCGGTCCGTGACGACGATCTCCGACGGCAGCGAGCGGGTGGGCGTCGGGGTGCCGGGACGCAGCAGTTCGCCGAACACGCGTGCCATGCCCGAGGCATCCGACGGGTCATGGTCCGAACCTGCCAACACGCAGAGCCAGATCGCCGTGCGCCCGGCGGCGTCCACCGCGTCGACCCGGTAGCGCCCCCCACCCTCGACGGCGATGAAGTCCAGCGGACCCGCAACGCCCTCGGCGGCCGCCGGAGGCCCGACCGGATCCTGGGGAGCGGGCATCAGCGCGGACAGCGACAGCATCAGACTCGTCAGCACGTGCGACCTCGTTGGATGTGGACCGTGGCCTGCCCCGAAACCGCGGCGGCGAGGTCCTCGTCATGGGTGATCCAGAGCAGCGCCAGCCCGTGGCGGCGCTGCACGTCGAGCAGCGTCTCGACGACCTGCACCGCGGCCACCCGATCGAGCCCGGCGGTGGGCTCGTCGAGGATCAACGCCGCAGGCCGCGCGGCCAGCGCCCGCAGCAGGGCCGCCCGGCGGCGCTGGCCGCCGGACAGCCCCCCGACCGTCGACGCGAGCGCCGCACCCTCCAGTCCGAGGCTCTTCGCTTCGCGCTCGATGTCGAAGCCCGGCGCCGCCGACTCGGCGCACAGCGACGCAACGGTCCGGTGCGGCGTCAGCGACCCTGCCGCGTCCTGGTCGAGGAGCAGGACGCGGCCGTGGCGCTCCACGTGCCCCGTGCTCGCCTCGATGCGGCCGACGAGGGCCCGGGCCAGCGTCGTCTTGCCTGCGCCCGACGGACCGCGCACGGCCAGACTCTCCCCCGCACGGACGGCGAGCGAAGCCGACTCGAGCAGCGGACGACCGCGGACCACGACCCCGAGCGCGTGCGCGGCGAGCACGACCGGGGCCGCGGCGTCGACGGGCGGAGCGGACGGGAACGCCGGACGCGGTGGCCAGCCGGCGCAGAGCCGCCCGTCTCCGTCGAGGTGCAGGGCGCACGCGTCGAGCCGCGCGGCGAACCCCACGTCGTGCGTCGCGAGCAGGACCGCGACGCCCGCCGCACCGAGCGACCGGACCGCCACCGCCAAGGCTTCCACGCGCCCCGCGTCGAGCCCTGCCGACGGTTCGTCGAGCAGACAGAGCCGCAGTCCGGGGCGCGCCAGCGCGACGGCGAGCAGACCCGACTGGGCCTCGCCGCCCGACACTTCGTGCGGCAGGCGCCTTGCGACGGACGCCGCGTCGGCGCCGCGCAGCCGCGCCAGCGTCGACACAGCCGACGGCTCGTCGACACCCGCGAGTTCGGCGATCTGCCGGCCGATCGGCTGCAGCGGATCGAGCGCCGCGCGGGCGTCCTGGGGGATCGCGGCCACCGGCCCCCGGAGCCACGCGCGCCAAGCGCTCGAGCCGGGCGTCGGGATCGGCCCGCCGTCGAACTCCACGCAGCCCGCGACCTCGAGGTCTTCTCCCGGGTGCCGATGTCCGATGAGCGCGGCCAGCAGACTCGACTTGCCGGAGCCGGAGGGGCCCAGCACCGCCGTCACCGCCCCGGGGCAGGCGTCGAGCGCGTCGACCACGATGCGCAGACCCGGTCGCTCGACCACGAGGTCGCGGACCGCAAGGAGCGGCTCGGCGAGCGTGGCGGCGTTCGATTCGGTTCCCATGCAGTCCGGACGCAGCGGCGGTGCGCGCGCGTCGGGTTAGACTACGCGCCGTTCCGGCACTGGTCATCCAACCGATCCCTGCGTCTGCCCATGCCCCGCATCCTCACCCTGCTCTCGCTGGCGACCCTCGCTGCCGCTGCCCCCTGCCAGGACTCGCTCGCCACGCTGCGCGCCCGCTTCGATCAAGATCGCGAAGCGCTGGTCCGCGAACGCCAGGGGCGCGTCAGCTTCCAGGACTTCAAGGCCATGGCCACGCGACACGCCGCGACTCTGGAAGCCTGGCTCCCCGACGCCCGCGGCACGGACGCGGTCAACGGCAGACTGCTGCTGGTCAACATCCAGGCCGACATCGGGCAGGAGGACGAGGCCCGCGACACGCTGAAGGGACTGGACGTCGCATCGGCTCCGGCGCTGGAGCTGGCGGCAGCCGCCGAGCTGGCGGGGCGCCTCGGACTCGGCGAGGAGCGGGAACGCTGGATCGATGCGGCCGCGGGCAAGGACGCACCGTTCGAGGAGCGGATGGCGCTGGCGCTGTTCCTGATGACCCGGCTCGTCGAAGTGGCGCGCGGTGAAGCCATCTTCGACGCCGCGCTGCGCGCCGCCGAGGACGACGAGAAGCGCGCCCACGTCCTCTGGTTCCGGGCGACGGCGGTGCGTGAGCGCGAAGACCTCGAAGAGGGCGCCTACGAGGAGGCTCTCGAGGATCTCGCGGGCCGCTACCCGAAGACCTACTGGGGTGGCGTCGCGCGGGACCGCCGGGCGGCGTTCGACCTGGAGATCGGGAGCGAGGCCATCCCGTTCTCGGGCACGACCCTCGCGGGCGAGGTGGTCACGCTGACCGGCTACCGGGGCAAGGTCCTGCTGCTCGACTTCTGGGCAGCCCCGGCACTCCGGGGTCGGAGCACGCATCGGGAGCTTTCGAAGCTCGCGGAAGAGTTCGGCGACCAGGGCTTCGCGGTGCTCGGCGTCGCGATGGACCCCGATGCCGCCACGACGAAGAAGGCCGTCGCCGAAGAGGGCAAGACGTGGCCCCAGGTCCACGACGGGCGCGGGCTGCAGGCGGACATCGCGCTGCGCTACGGCATCGAGCAGGTTCCCGACTACGTCCTGGTCGGCCGCGACGGGAAGATCGCAGCGATCCGCGTGTTCCTGCAGGACGAGTACGGCGTGCGGGAGCTCAGGGACGCGGTCGAGCGCGCACTGCGGCAGTGAGGCCGCACGCGCCGTCAGCCGAACACGGCGGCGGTGCAGTCGATCTCGACCAGGACGTTCTTCGGAAGTCCGCGGACGGCAACCGTCGCCCGCGCCGGACGGTGTTCCCCCATGTGCCGGGCATAGACCTCGTTGACGGCCTGGA